>JBGPMJ010000006.1:0-22668 GCA_041486935.1 Candidatus Limnocylindria bacterium
GATGAACGCCATCTCGGCAAGGAGCTCCGCCGCGCGGTCGCGCGAGGCGCCGGTCGGCGCGACCACGACGATGGGGGTCCTGGGCCCACTCACGAAGTACTGCTCATGGGCCCACTCCTCGAGGTCCTGCACGACGCCGTAGCGCTGCGGCCCTTCACAGAGCTTGGCCGCGCCGAAGGCGGCGGTCGCCCGGGACGGCCCAGCGCCCAGGAACGTGGAAACCGGCGAGGCGGCGAGCAGCTCGGCGGCCTCGCGCGCCGGCGCCTCCGCCGCCTCGAGCGTGCGTGCCGCGAGCTCGGGCGCGCGGGCGAGGGCGTCGTCGAGGTCGTCCGCATGGTCCGCGCGGCCGCGAGCGCGAGCGAGCTCCGCGGCGAGTACGAGCAGGGCCGTGACCATCGCTACGTATGTGCTGGTGCCGGGCGAGAAGCCCCGCGTTGGGACCTGCATGAGCACCGGGTCGCGGACGACCTGCGAGAGCCGCCCTTCAGCGCGCCCGGTCAGCGCCGCGGTGCGCCAGCCGAACCGGTTGGCGGTTGCCGCCGCCTCGATCGTCCGGCCCACCTCGCCGCTGTACGACAGGGCGACGAGCAGCGGCGGCGGCGAGGATGGGACGTATCGGACCTCGTACCGTGCGAGCTCGAGAGCCTCGGAGACGGTGCAGCGCACGCCGGCGGTCCGCTCGAACGCGAGGCGCGTCGCGAGCCCGGCGTAGTACGAGTCGCCGCAGCCCGTGAGCACGACGTGGCCGACGTCATCGGTCGCGGCCTCCCGTGCGATCTTCCGAAGGCGCAACCGCAGGAGCGCCGCCTGGTCGGCGATGACGCCCGGGATCGTCGCGATCTCTTCGCGCATGACCTCGACGGCTCGGCGATCCGTCGTCGTCATTCCGCTTCCTGCGACCCCTGTGCGCTGAGCGTGAACGAGAAGCGATCCGCGCGATACGTGACCCAGGCGACCTCGATCGGAGCGCCCGCGGAGTCGTGGGTGATCGACCGCACCTCGAGCGCAGGGGAGCCTGCTGGGACCTGGAGGAGGTCGGCGCGTTCGTCGTCGAGCGGCACGACCTCGAGCGTGCTTTCGGCGCGACCGAGCCGCGTCCCGAACTCCGTCTCGAGCGTGCCGTACAGCGATCGGCCGTTGCCGAAGCCATCGATGTCGAGCAAGCCCTTGAAGCGTTCGGCGCCGAGATAGGCATCGAGGATCGCGCCTGGCTCGTCGCGAATCCAGGCCAGGCGCCGGATGCGGATCGCCGGACCGTTCAGGCGCAGGCCGAGTGCGCGGGCGATGGGCGCATCCGCGCGCACGCGCGCCTGGTCCAGCAGTTCGATATGGAAGGGGATCCCGCGGGCACGAAGATTGGCCGTGAAGCTCGTGAGGAGGCTGATCGATTCCTCGACCTTCGCGGCGCGGACGAAGGTACCGCGGCCCTTCACGCGCACGACGCGGCCCGCGACCGCCAGCGACAGCAGCGCCTGTCGGACGGGCGCCAGGCTCACGCCGAACTGGGCCGCGTACTCGTGCTCGATGGGCAGCTTCGTACCCGGCGCGAGCTGGCCACTCGCGATCTGGCTTTCGATGACGCGCCGAATCTGCTCGTGGAGCGGGATCGAACTCGTTCTTGTGATCAGGGCCGACACGCTCGCATCATCTTATGACCAGTCGTCAACGTTCGAGTGATCTTGACACATCTTATAATCTCACAGGGCAAAGATAGACTCGACAGAAGGAGGATCGGATGAGGCGCATGATCTCGTTGGTCGTACTCGCGGCTGTACTGACAGCCAGCTGCTCGTCCGCGGCACCAGCTGGCTCGGCGGAGAAGCTCTTCCTGAACGGCACTCCGCTCCCGGACTATGCCGCACCGAGCAAAGGCCTGCTCGCCGCGATCAAGGAGCGCGGCGTCATCTTCAACGGCGTCAACGCCGCGAACCCGCCCTTCGAATCGGTCGACCCGAATGGCGAGATCGTCGGGTTCGACATCGACGTGATGAACAAGTTCGGTGAGTACCTCGGCGTGCACGTATCCACGGTCGATACGGCCTGGCCGGGCGTGATCCCGTCGCTGTACTCGAAGAAGTTCGACCTCATCTGGTCCGCGATGTCCATCACGGACGCGCGCAAGGAAGCAGTCACGTTCTCGTCGCCGTATGCCGCCGACCAGGCCATCTGGATCACGCGCGCCGACAACACGTCCGTGAAGGATTACGCGGATCTCAACGGCAAGATCCTGTGCACCCAGCTCGGCTCCGCCTACGAGAGCCAGGCCAAGGACCTCATCGCCCAGAAGGGCCTACAGATCGAGGTCAAGGCGTTCGACGACTTCCCGACGGCGTATCTTGCGCTCGAGAACAAGCAGTGTGACGCCGCCACCAGTTCGACCCTCAACAATCTTCCTCTGAACACAGCGAAGCCGGGCGTTTTCCGCAACGCGATAGTGCTGCCGACAGCCAACTACGTCGGTGTGGCGACACGCAAGGGCGACGCGGACCTGTCCGCCGAGGTGCAGAAGTTCCTCGACCAGATCAAGACTGACGGCACCCTCGCCGAGCTCCAGACGAAGTACTTCGGGGCGCCGATGGAACTGCCCGACAAGTAGAGAGAACAAGGCCGAGTCTCGATGCAGTTCGGCGGTGTCCTGGAGCGGCTGCCGCTCTTCCTGAACGGCGCGATACAGACGATCTGGCTGTCGACCGCTGCGTTCGCTCTCGCCCTGCTCATCGGGCTCGGCCTGGCTCTCGCTCGGCTCTCGCGGCGCCGCACCGTGGCCATCGGGTCGCGCGTCGTGACGGACCTGGTACGGGGCATCCCCGCTCTGGTCCTGGTGCTACTGATCTACTTCGGCCTGCCGCAGGTCGGGCTCGACCTCGGCTCGTCGCTCTCGGGAATCATCGCCTTAGGCGTGAACAGCGGGGCGTACGTCGGCGAGGCGTTCCGCGCCGGGATCCAGGCGGTCGACGCGGGTCAGACCGAAGCCGCACGCAGCCTGGGCATGAGCCATGCCCAGGCGATGCGGCGTGTGGTCCTGCCGCAGGCGATCCGCATCGTCATTCCGCCCATCACGAGCGAGGCGACGGTGCTCATCAAGGGCACGTCGCTCCTGTCCGTGATCTCGATCACAGAGCTCACCAGGGTTGGCACGCAGGTGATGACGCTCACGTTCCGCCCGATCGAGGCCTTCCTCACCATCGGGCTCATTTACCTCGTCCTCAACACCGTCGTATCGCAGGCGAGCTTCCGGCTGGAGCGAAGGCTCGCGGTGCCCGGCTCGTGACGGCTTCGGAAACGCTGCCCGTCGTCCAGGGGCGCGGGCTGCGCAAGTCGTACGGTCAGTCGGAGGTCCTCCGCGGCGTGGACCTCGACGTCGCCCACTCTGAGACGCTCTGCATCATCGGCCCGAGTGGTTCGGGCAAGACCACGCTGCTCCGGTGCCTCAACTACCTGACAGTGCCCGACGCGGGGACGGTCACCATCGAGGGCGAGATCCTCGGGCCGCGGCCGGGCGAGAGCCTCTATGCGCATGCGGCGCAGCAACGACTGGACCGGACGCGCGCCCGGATCGGCATGGTGTTCCAGCGCTTCAACCTGTTCCCGCACATGACCGCGCTCGCGAATGTCGCCGAGGGACTCCGGACGGTGCGCCGGATGCCCGTGGGGGAGGCGGACGACCGCGCGCGTCTCATGCTGGGGCGGGTCGGGCTGGGCGATCGCGCGAACGCGTATCCGGGTCACCTGTCGGGCGGTCAGCAGCAGCGCGTGGCCATTGCCCGGGCGTTGGCGATGGAGCCCGTGGTCATGCTCTTCGACGAGGTGACTTCGGCGCTCGACCCCGAGCTGGTGGGCGAGGTCCTGGCGGTGATGCGCGACCTGGCGGCGGGCGGGATGACGATGGTCGTCGTGACGCACGAGATGTCGTTCGCGCGCGAGGCTGGTCGGCACGTGATGTTCATGGACGCCGGCCTCGTTGTGGAACGTTCGACCCCCGCGGAGATGTTCGCCGACCCGAAGGACCCGCGCACCAGGGCGTTCCTCCGCCGGGTCCTGCCGGCGACCGGGGCATAACGATGGCCGAGCAGGACCTCTTGGTCCGCGGCGGAACCATCGTGCGGCCGACCGGCAGCGCGCGCGAGGACGTGCGCATCCGCTCGGGGCGCATCGTCGAGACCGGGCCGAACCTGGCACCGGACGGCGAGCCGATGCTCGACGCCGCCGGACTGCACGTGCTGCCGGGCGTCCTCGACGCGCACTCGCACCAGTGGGAGCAGGGCCTCGCGGCGCGTCCGGACTTCCGAGACGACACCGCCTCGGCCGCGGTGGGCGGCATCGCCACCATCCTCGACCACCCTCTGACCCCGCCGGAGATCCTCGACGCGAAACGACTTCGCGCCAAGGCCGAGCTCGGCGAGCGAACCTCGTTCGTCGACTTCGCGCTGCACGCCGGCGCATCGCCAGACCACCTCGACGACATGGCCGGGCTGTGGGCGGGCGGCGCGATCGCTTTCAAGGTCTTCACCTGCGACACGGGCGTGCCGATGGGCGGCTTCGTCACCACGGCCACGCGGCGCGCCGTGCTGGAGCGCGTAGCGGTACTCGACGCGATCGCGCTGGTCCATGCCGAAGAGCAGGCGATCCTCGACCGGGAGCGTGCTCGACTCGAAGGCGAGGGCCGGACGGAGGCGGCCGTGTTCGGCGAGTGGCGGTCACCGGAGGCCGAAGCCGTGGCGGTCGACGAGATGCTGCGGCTCGCCGCCGAGACCGGGGCGCGCGTCTACTTCGTCCACACCAGCCTCCCCGAAGCCGTCGAGGCCGTCACCCGGGCACGCGGTGCCGGTGCCAGTGCCTGGGCGGAGACGTGCCCGCACTACCTGGTGCTCACCGACGACGACATCCGCGCGAGGGGTCACTGGGTGACAACCTCGCCGCCGGTCCGCGACCGCCAGCGGCGGGACCTCCTCCGCGGCCAGCTGTCGTCGGGGATCAGCGCCGTCGGCTCCGACCACGGGTCGGTGCTGCAGGAGAACAAGGCCGGACGCGACGCGTTCCACGGACAGCCGGGCCTGCCCGGCAACGAGACGATGGTGCCGATCCTTCTCGACCTGGTCGCCCAGGGCGTGGTCACGATCGAACGTATCGTGGCGCTCCTTGCTGAGAACCCAGCACGGCTGTTCGGCCTGTTCGGGCGGAAGGGGGCGATCCAGACCGGCTTCGACGGCGACCTCACGGTTGTCGACCTCGCCGGCGAGACCGTGCCGAAGGCCTCCGAGATGATCGGCGTGGCGGGCTGGACCCCGTACGAGGGGATGCGCCTGCGTGGTCGTGTCGAGGTGACAGTCGTCCGCGGCCGCGTCATCGCGCGGGGCGGGCGTCCGCTGGTGGAGCCCGGTGTCGGAGTCTGGGTGCCGCGCCAGCACGCGCCCCTCTCCGGCGGGCCTCTACTCGAATCGACCGAACCAAGGAGTAATGCCCGATGACGGAACCAACCGAACTCCACGTCCGCGCCCGTACCGGGGTCGCGTTCCGCGTTGATGCCGGAGCGCTCATCGAGATCGTGGATGTGCAGGGCCAGCAGCCCGCTGATTTCTGGGCCTACTACGAGAATGACCTGTCCGAGTACCTTTCCGCGCCGCACACGCGGATCGGGAACATGAAGCTCATGCCCGGAGTAGGCGACGCATTCCTGACCAACCACCGCAGGCCCATCATCCGGATCGTCGACGACCCCGTTCCGGTCCATGACTTCCTGTCCGCCGCCTGCGATCCCTGGCGGTACGAGGAGCTCGGGCAGCGGGGCTGGCACGCGTCGTGCCAGGAGAATCTCGAGCTGGCGATGACCCGCGCCGGCTACGGCCGGGTGGTCTGCCCGCAGCCGTTCAACATCTGGACGAACTTCCACCTTCATCCCGACGGGACCTTCGAGATCCGCCGGCCGGCGACCAAGGCGGGCGATCACATCACCCTTCGCGCCGAGATGCCGAGTGTTATCGCGGTGTCGGCATGTCCCCAGGACATCACCCTGACGGCCGGGCTCGATCCGACCGACCTCCTGGTCCGAATCCGATGACCGTCCGGTGCGACACCGTGGTCGCCGGCGGGTTCGGTGCGGGCTGGGAGGCACACGCCGGCGAGCTGATCACGGTCATCGACCTCGAAGGCGAGCAGACCGGGGACTTCGTCGCCTTCGTGGCCGAGGGCCCCGACGAATGGCTGAGCCCGGTCCATTGCCGTGAGGCACTGCGGTCAATCTTCGTCCGTGCCGGCGACCGACTCGTGTCCAACCGGCGCCGGGCGGTCCTGGAGATCGTCCACGATGACGTCAGAATCCATGACGCGACGATCCCTGCCTGCGACCCCACGCGCTACGCCGTCGAGTTCGGCGTGCCCGGTCATCGGAACTGCCTCGAGAACCTGTGGTCTCCCGTCCGGACGCGCGGCGTCGCGATCGAACGGATGCCCGAGCCGCTCAACCTGTTCCAGAACACGCCGGTCGTTGGCGACGGTCGGATCGGGCTGACCGACCCCGTAAGCAGGCCAGGTCAGAGAGTCGTCCTGCGCGCGCTGGTCGACCTGTTCGGGTCGCTGTCGACGTGCCCGCAGGACATCATCCCCGGCAACGGGCTGCGCCCCACGGCGATGCGGGTCGTCGTCGCGGACGCGGCGTTCGAGGGGTAGGCCGATGCCGTTGTTGATGGTGGATCCTGCGCCCGGGCCCTTGCCGCCTGAGGTGGACGCGCCCATCGCGGGCGGTATGGCGGTGGCCGTGGAGGTCCGGCAAGGCCAGATGCTGACCATCGAGACCCCCGAGGGCGGCCAGGTCGCGGCGTTGTTCGCGTGGACGGCGTCGGACCCGGGAGAGTGGCTCTCGCCGCACCACACGCGAGTGTTCGGCGGGACGTTTGAACTTCGGATGGGGACCCGGCTCGTGACCAACCGACGCCGGCCAATCTTCGTCGTCGGTCGCGACAGCCTGCGTCGACACGATCTGCTCCTGCCTGCGTCCGACTCGGCTGTCGAGGCGGTCCGCGAGGCACTTGCCCGAGCCAGCTTCGTCGTGCCCCGCATCCCCGACCCCGTCAACGTCTTCGCTTGGGCGCGCTTGGACCACGACGGTCGGATCGACGTGCGACCTTCCCCCGCCAGGCCCGGTGAGCGCTTGACGGCGCGTGTGCTGATCGATGCCCGCGTCGCAGTCGCTGCTTCGCCGATGGGGATCCGGGAAGGGTCAGCGGATCCGCCTCGAGCGCTCCACGTCACGGTGCGGAACGACGTCAGGGATCTTCCGCCGGACCTGCCGGTATGGAGAGAAGAGGGTCAGACGCACTCATGAGTCGACCGTTCCCCCCAGCACATAACTGGAGCGTGGATCGCTCGGGTCGTCACTCGCGGAGGCATAGCGACTCAGCGTCGGCTAGTCCGAAGGTGGGTCCTTGGCGGCACAAACGGTGATCGATCGAGCAAGGGCCTGATCGCCCGATCTATGCCTCGGCGCGGCGCCCATCGACGCGGCTCACGACCGTCCGTTCTGGGCAATCGTCCGGACCCGGCCGCTCGACCACGCTCGCATGGAGCGCTGGCCGGGCACGTCAATGGGACCATCAGCAACGTTCCATGGTGTCCGGCTGGGGGCCGTTATCGCACGGGTTCGGCGACCCGCGCGTGCTGCCGCAACAGATCCACGAGCGTCACCTGCTCGCCGCGCTCGCCGATCCGGCTCATCCCGCATTCCGTGGCGACGGCAAAGGGAATGCCGACGGTGCTGGCTGCCTCAGTGAGTCGATCGATCCGCGCGGAGTCGTTCTCGTAGTCGATCACGCCCAATGCGAGCTTGGCTCCGCCAACGCGGAGCTCGGCAAGGTCGCCGAAGTAGGCGGGGTCGACGCCGTTCTCGCGATCGACGGGCATGTGGACGAAGTCCAACCGGGCCTGCTCGGCCACGGCGTTCGCGAGGCGGACCGGAATCGAGAGGTTCCTGGGAGCGACGAAGTGGCGGTGCTTGTAGTCGCCGTAGCAGAGGTGCAGCCCGACCTGGACCGGCTCGGGAACGGCCCGCACGCAGTCGACCAGCTCGCCCACGATCCGCTCCAACGAGGCGAGCTCCGGCGCAGGACGGAACACACCTTCGAGCGCGCCGATCTCGACGGCGACGTCCCACTGGATCGCGAGGTCGTCGCGCGGAATGCCCTCACCGATCATCCGAACCTCACCGAACAGGGCGTCCTTGAACGGCTGCCAGAGGTACAGCTGCGACTCCCGGTTGGCCCAGGCGACAACGACGGCGAAGGGGGTCGGCACGCTCACCTGGAACCGGACGCCCGGAGGCACGACGCCCTCGTCGCGGAGCCGGCGGAACTCGGCGTACGAAGCCAGGGCAGCGTCCGCGTAGCCCAGGGCGCCTTGGGGGATCGACACCCCGGCGTCCACGACGAGCCCCGGGAAGACGCTGTAGTCGGGGTTGCCGGTCTCGGGGTTCAGCTGGGGCTCCCCCATCCGAATGCCCGGGATCTTCTGGAGCTTGTCGATCTGCCACCAGATCCACTGGCTGCGTTCGCCGGTCTCGCCGTCGGTCAATCGTTCGAGATGGTTTCCCAGGATCGACGCGGTGATGGTCATTGCTTCGGTCGCGGTCGGAGCAGCAAGGCCGCCCACGAGGTGGGCGCCGCGCGCGAGGGCCATGAACATGAACCTCCAGATCGGAGTCGCCGGCCCATGTCGGCCGCTCCCGGCAGGCGAGGCCGCACTGCGCGGTCTCGCGCCCTACGACGGCGGAACACGAAAAGACCCTTCCTGCACAGAAGGGTCTCGGAGGTCCCTTATCTCGCAGGTTGACCTGCCCGGACTTGGCACCTTTCCGGCTCGTCGCCGGCAGGTTGTCGTGGCTTCACAGGGCCGGTCCCTCCACCACTCTTGATAAGAACTCTTCAGTTGTGGCGCTACCGTACCGGTGTCCGGCGGCCACGTCAAACACCACGATCCCCGGTCTCAGTCGCTGAGCTGGCTAGTCAGAGCAGTAGTGCCTTGGCGCGGAAGAGGGTCCGGAGTCGAGGGCGCCTCGCCACGATCCGGCCATCGTGTCGAGGTCCGGCGGGGCGGCTGGACCCCGATCTGAGTCCGCGCACGGCGAGTACCACTCCGCCCCGGCGGGGACTCTCGGGAGGCCTGCTCCAGCCCGGGCACGGCGAGCTCCCGTCCGCGGCCCTACGCCAGCGACCGTAGATCGACGTAGTACATTCTGACTTGACCGCGCAAGCCACCGGGGGATAACCACCCGTCCGGTCGGGTCGAATGCTCGGGATGTACCTATCAGGGGCCTTCACGATGAGCTTTCGGCCAGCCTTCGACGCGCGTCCCCGAGCCCTCGACGGCCGCCGCCGGATCGAGCGCGTCCTGGCCACGCCCGAACTGCTCCAGCGCGCCTTCCAGCCGATCCTCTCCCTCGGCAGCGGCACGGTCATGGGCCACGAGGCGTTCAGCCGGTTCGTCAGCGAACCGGTCCGGCCGCCCGATCGCTGGTTCGCCGAGGCGAAGCGGGTCGGCCTCGGGGCCGAGCTCCAGGCCCTCGCCATCGAGCGCATCCTCGCCGTGGCGACCCAGGCGGGCCTGCCCGACGGGACGTTCCTCTCCCTCAACGTCAGCCCGAGCTACCTCGCCCATCCCGCCGTCGCCGCCGCCCTGGCCCGGGCCGACTCCGCGACGCTCGTCGTCGAGATCACCGAGGAAGAGGCGGTCAACGACTACGTGGCCCTGCGGCAGGCGGTCGCGCCGTACCTCGCACGCGGCGTGCGCTTCGCCGTCGATGATGCGGGCGCGGGCTTCGCCTCGATGCGCCACGTCACCGAGCTGGGCCCCGCGTTCGTCAAGCTCGACGCCTACCTCGTGCGGGGCATGCGCAGCCGCCAGACGCTCCAGGCGTTCCTGCGGGCCATCCACGCCTTCACGGCCGATATCGGCGCCGCGCTCATCGCCGAGGGCGTGGAGGCGCCGGGCGACCTGGCGATCCTGACGCGGACCGGCCTCCCCCTGCTGGCCCAGGGCTACGCGATCGCCCGGCCGGGAGCGCCCTGGCCGCGCGTGAGCGCGGCCGCGAACCGGGCCTGGCTCGTGGCGCGTCGCGAGCGGCCGACGGACCCCTCGGCGGCCGTGCCGCCGCGGCGTGTCAGCGGCCGCCGCCGGCCACGAACGGCCGGGACCCCGATCGAGCACGGCGTGAACATCGGCCTACTCCTGGGTACCGCACTGCGGGGGGCCGGGATCGACAGCCTCGAGACCCTGGGGGCGCTGGGGGCGGTGGCGGCGTGGAGACAACTGCGGGAAGCCCAGCCCGAGGTGGCCACCCCGCGGACGCTGCTGGCGCTCGCGGGGGCGGTCCGCGGCATCCGCTGGGGGACACTGCCGCGCTTCGAGCAGCGCGAGCTCATCGACGCGATCGCGTCGGAGTAGAAGAGTGCGGCTGGAGCGTGGCCCTACTGACGACCCGTGTTCGGATCCAGGGGCCTTCGGACCTTTTCCAACCTGTTGCCACGCGCCGTGGAGCTCCCGGGCGTGGTCAGGGTCGGCCGCCCGTGCCTCGGGGTCGCCGGAGAGCGGATCACCGAGGAGGGCGCCCCGCGGGCAGCGCCAGCGGGAGGAGCGCGGCCGCGGTCTCGAGATCAGATGCCGAGGAGTTCAGGGGCGGCTCGACAGCACCGCGCCAACGAGCACGAGCGCGCAGCCGGTTCGCACGACGGTCGCGCGGCTTCGGACGCGCTACGGCATCGAGGATCATCGCCAGATCCGCCTGGAGCCGCCTGCGTCGGATCCCGACGCCGAGCCGGCGCAGCTTGCCGTCCCGTGGCCGAGCGGCGTGGCGGTTCCGGCGCCGGGGCTCGGGCCCGCCGAAGGGTCCGCCGCTACGGCGCGACCGGCTCCGTGAGCAGCGTCGCCAACCGGTCCAGTTCGGCCTCCGTCAGGCCGTGGTGCCGGAGGAGGCCGCGGCCCCCTCGGTAGCGACGACGGAGGTGACCAACAGTATCGGCGATGACCTCGGGGCGGCAGCCGACGTCGATCGCACCGTCGAGCGGATCGTCCAGGGCGGCGCCCTCCACCGGGCGAGCGAAGCACTCGCCGGTCAGGAGGTAGTCGGCGACGATGCGGTCGGCCGGGACACCGATCGCGTCGAGGATCACCGCGATCGTCACCCCGGTACGGTCCTTGCCGCCGGCACAGCCGATGACCGCCGGTAGCCCCCCGGGCTCGAGCAGCGCGCCGACGACGGCGGCGATCCGGTCGCCGCGCTCGTCGACCATCCGGCGGTAGTCGGCGGCCGGCCCGTCGACCGGCGGCGGATTGTCCTGGAGCAGGGGGATGCTCAGGTAGCGGACGTGGTCGGAGCCGGCGAAGACGCTGGGATACGCCGCGAGCTCGTGCGGCCAGCGGAGGTCGATGACCTGGCGCAGGCCCCCGCCGAGGAGCTCGGCCTGGCCGGCCTCCGTGAGTCGGTCGAGCCGATCGGCACGGAACAGGGTCCGCCACCGGGTGCGCCGCCCGGCGATGGTGGGATAGCCGCCCACGTCGCGCAGGTTCCGCGTGCCGGGCAGGCGGAGGTGGCGCTCGGGAGTTGCCTCGCGGGACACCGGCAGGCCCACCATCGCCCCGAGGCTACAGGAAGCTCGCGGCGCCTGCCTCGCGGTCGAGGGCGGCGCATCTGTCCGACGTCGGGTACGGACGTACCAGGGACGCCCCGCACGATGGCCCGCGCGAGCGCGGTGGCGGGCGACCGGTCCGCGGCCGCGGACTGGAAGGCGAAGGCCCAGGCCGCGTGAGCGAAGATCGCCGACGAGGAGGATCGCGAGATCATCGAGCAGGATCTCGGGACGCTGCCGTAGCGCTGGTCCGTCGCGGCGGGCTCGCCATGCCGCACGTAACGTGGCGCCCAGCCGCCCCGGGGCCGCGTCGCGGCCGGCTCATCGGCGGGTGTTGGGGCCTGACAGCCTGACCCCAGCGGGCCATCGAGTGCCTTTCCCACACGCTCGCCCATCGCAGCAACTCATCATTGGCGAGTTCGAAGGGATCGTGGAACCACCTTGACCCGGTGCGGTGTAATAGCGGTGTTCAGGGGGTTCCTCGATGCGAAGCCTCTCCTCCAGGTCGGCGCGCCTCCTCCGCGCCACGGGTCTCGCGGCCATCATCGCGCTGTCCGTCGCCGCAGCGGTGTCGGCCAAGACGCCCTATTTCACCGTCGAGATCACGCCCGCCGCGCCTGTCGCGGATGAGCCGACCCTGGTGGTCGTTCGGACGTGGGAGGACGCGGACCACACGATCCCGGCGCGCTTCGATGCGCTCGAGGCGATGGATGGCCTGCTCGTCTTCCGAGCCACCGGCGGAGGAGCACCCGACATCCCCGTCCCGCTGCGCCTGCGTGAGCGGGACCGCTTCGAGGGGAGCGTGACCCTCCCCGCCGGCGACTGGACCCTCGTCGCCTTTCCCGATCGAACGGGCTGGTCGACTGCCGAGGTTCCCGCCGGCTACCCGGACACCGTCGCCCTCACCGTGCGTGAGCCGGGCCCGGACCTGCCCGCCTTCGTGATTCCCCTCGTCGCCGTCGCTGCCGTGCTCGTCGCGCTGGCGCTCCGTCTGCGTCTGCGTCCTCGTCGCCGGTCGCCGATCGGTCCTGTCCCAAGCTGACGGCCGGGCGGGAAGGAGCCGCGCCATGGACAACCGATGTCGCGTGGATCGCCGTAAGCCGGGTCCCCGTGGCGCCCCCGCGCCCGACGCTCAGCCATCACGTGGCATCCCGTCCGTGTTGGCGAGTGCGCTCCTGGTAGTTCTCCTTGGCGCCTGCGCGACGCACACTGCTCCGACCGCGACGGTACCGCCTGCCCTGCCCTCGCCGAGCCCAGCGAGCGCCGTGGTCTCGCCGACGCCCGCAGCGTCGCCGCAGCCGCTCACCGGCGGCTGTGCGTCGAGCACGGTGTTCGCCGGACCTGCACCCGTTGCAGCGTCCGGCAGCGGGCTCGAGGGAAACCCGTGGCTGGCCGCAACGCCAGCCTCAGCCGGCATCTATGCGATCCTCTGGAGCCATAGGTCCCCCTATCTCACCGCGGGCAGCGTCACGGCGCGGGACCAGAGCAACGGGATTCTGTGGCTGAGCGACCGCCCAGCGACCGCAGCCCTGGAGATCGTCGCCCACCCGGCCGGGGCGCAGTCGCCAACGGTGCGCCTCACCCTTGGCGGGCCGATCCCGGACCCCCAGCCGGGGTACCCAGCAACGATCGACCTTCCGAGTGCGGGCTGCTGGGTCCTGGAGGTGTCCATCGGAGCGCGGCAGGGCACCATCGGGCTCCTCGTCGGCGCCCCGTAGCAGGCCGGACGGCCCCCGTCGCTCACCGCGGCGACGAATCCCGGCCAGCATGACGCGAGCCGTCAAGGGTCCGGGAGGCCCGTACCCGACACGATCCACTCATAGTGTTGGGGGCGGAGCGCAGATAGACTGGCGCTCCTCGGTCAGATCGCGCGAATCGGGGTCGCGTCGAAAACGGACAGTTCAATCATCGAGCGGCCGAGCGAAAACGCATCAGCAGCCGCGTCGCCAGCTCGCCCGCGATTTCGTTTGCAGCGGGGCCGAGTGAGGGTGCCGGAACAGTGTCCGTCGGCTCGACCAGCGCGGTGTCCGCGCCGCCCGGAAGACGGACGCTGCCGCTCGTCCGATGGTTGAGATCAGCGATGTTCCCGATCGAAACCATCGAGAGCCCCTGGAGGCCGACGGCGAGGGCCACGTCGCCCTCTGCCAAGCCGAGGTCAGCGATGAGTCGTAGCGCCATGGCGATCCGCTCGCGAAGATCGGCTTCGTCGAGCAGCACGCCCAACATGTCGGATGGGAGTTGTGACCACAGGCTCACGGTTCCATCGCGGTAGGCACGAATCCCGGTCGCGAGCTCGCGGCGGTCAGCGGCCCCTGTCCTCGCAGTTGCGCCAACCTCGTCCACGGTCACAGACAATGCCTGCTCCTCGACGAACACGCCGGTCTCTCGGCCGGCTCGCGCGAGGCGCTTGCCGAGGTTCGCAAGGACCGTCGCGGGGATGGCCTGCCCCGTGGTCGGCAGCACATGGACCTCGAGAACCGTGCCGGACGTGCTGCCCCAAGGTCCTTGTCGCTGTGGATGCCACGGGACGGTGACCGGGACTGCGAGCGCCTTCCAGGCCAGCAACGAAGGGCGGGCTTCGAGCGCTCGTATCGCCTTTCCGACCGCCGCGAGCAGTTCGCCGACCGACTGAAAGGCGCCCCGGAAGCGGCCTTCGACGTAGTCCTCGACCATGCCGATGAACGCGCCCTGCTTCGGCTCGGGCGTGATGCCCTCCTTGCGGAAGACGAGGATCGGGATACCGCGCCGTTTGGCGACGGTCCACTCCTCTTCGGTGGGCGATCGCCCGCTGTCGGGCAGCGGGTGGCCGTAGTGTTCGCCGAGAAGCAAGAGGTAGGCGTCGGCGCTCTCGACGCCGCGCAGGCAGGCTTCCCGCGAGGGTACAGGTAGCGAGCCGAAGTCCTCGAACCGCAAGGGCTCGTGGCCGAGGCCAAGGAGCAACCCGGGGAGGGCATCGCGCTCCCCCTCGAGTCCCCGGCGCACCGAGCTGATGAACACCCGCACGTGGCAAGTCTCGCACGAGTCGCGGGCAGGGTCGTAGGCTTGGTCACATGAGCGACTTGGTCAATCAGGTGCAGTCCATCGTCGGAGACCCGACGAAGTTGCCGCAGCTCCGCGATGCCCTCCAGGCCGAGGCGAGCCGCGCGGTCGAGGCGATGAAGGATCCGACGTTCGACCTCGCCGCCGGGTACTCCGTGGCAGAGTTGACGCGGCGAGCCGACGCTTACGAGCCGATTGCGGCCGATCTAGCGTGCGCGATGGCGGCCATGGGTTTCTGGGGCACACCCGACTTGGGGCGCGTTGCTGCCGAGGTGATCGGGAGGCTCGCGAACGTAGCGGACCAGTCTCGCGGCCAGGACGTGTGGATCGACCTCGCGCTGTACCCAGCGCTCATCGTGGAGTACGCAGCGGGTCTCGGTGCCGTCACCAGCGGCCGCGAGGCGTTCCTTGCGCCGCTGCTGATCTCGCCATTCGTTCGCGTGCGCCAAGAATGGAAGCCCAACGTTCTGGTCCTGCACCCGGGCGGCGTGATGGACCAACGCATTGGACAGGCTCTGCCGAATATGGAGCGGCACCATACGCCTGTATCCGATCGCCTCTTCGGTGTGCTGCGCGACAAGGTCGATGGTCTCGTGTTCGACGACGCCACCTACGAGCGGGTGTTCGACCGCTTCGAGTGTCTGCTCGGCCTCGTGTTCGCTGACCTGAATCGCGGCAATGGAGAGTCCGCCTGGGCGCCGGTCGGCCGCTTCGGCTGGCGGGCGCACTACGGCGTTGGGAACTGGGTCGCGATCGGCGCCGAGCTCGACAAGCAGGGCGAGCGCTGGCCACTCTTGATCGGCGGCGCCTTCGATGCGTCGGCTGATCGAATGCGCGCGTCGGCCATGGCCTACTTCGCGCATGCCCAGAGGGTGGCTGGGTCCCTTTTCTAGCCGGTGATGGGCCCTTGGCGTTCATCGTGTTCGCGGCAGGTGGGACGCCCGGGAAGTAGGTCGTGGGTGAGCGGGCAGGGGTAGCCTGAGCGTGGCCCAGATCCGCGGGCGGACGACGATCCTGGCTTCGGCCGGCCAGACTGCGAGCCGGTTGCGACCAGAGCGGTTTAGCTCCGGCGCGCAGACCCGAGCAGGTGTCCGTGCGCCTTGACGTATGGGGCCCACCGCTGTTCCACATCAGCCCAGCGCTCCAGTAGGTCCAGCGTCCAGGCCTCGATCGCTCGGGCCGCATGCTCCATGTCGGCCCACGAGAGACGCGCCCACCCCCGCTTCGTCGTGTCCTTGTCGAGGGGCGCGTACAGGTAGGCCTCACCGTGCTCGAACCCGAACGACATGGCGACGGCCCCGCGGGGTACGAGTCGACGAACGCCGGATGGGCCGGATGGCTCCGCCGCGGCGGAGCCGAAGTCGAAGTCGCGCTCGGCCTTCTCGCCGAAGTGCATCAAAGCGTCTCGGAAGCGCACGGCTTGCAGGTGCAGATCCTCGAGTGCGTCCGGGTCCATCAGCACCGAGTCCACCCACGGCGCCCGGCGGGTCACCTCGCGAGCGTGGGAGAGCGCAAGGTAGAAGGCTAGGACGGTCGCCATCCCGGCACCGAACGCCTGGAACGTATCCGGCTCGAGCGCGGAAGTCGCGGAGCGCGAGACGTCGAGACGCTGGAGCATCGCCGCCGTCCAGGCGCCAGCCAGCGACAGGTGGAACGACACCGAGCCGGGCTGCAGGACCGTCATTCCGCGCCGAGTCACGCGGCCGACTCTACTCCCGGAGGCCGTCAGGGTCACGGGCCGGCTGGTAGGTAGCAGGTAAGCGCCGCTCGTCGGCTGCGACAGCCTCGGCTCCGCGGGCGGACGACATCTCGGTCTCGACCGGCCAGCTCGAGCCGGCGCGTCGCTCCTCGCCTCCTCAGGGCTGTCGCCGCTATTCTCGGATCATGATCGAGTCGATCCCGGCCGACTGGCGCCCCCTTCTGGCCGAAGCGCTCGCCGATCCCTCGTTCGCGCCGCTCGAGGCGTTCGTGGCGGGAGAGCGGTCTCGGCACGAGGTGTATCCCGCGGCTGGTGACGAGTTCGCCGCGCTCCGCCTCACCCCGTTGGCCTCCGTGCGGGCCGTGATCCTCGGGCAGGACCCATATCACGGGCCGGACGAGGCGCATGGCCTGGCGTTCTCGGTGTCGCCTGGCGTGAAACACCCGCCGTCGCTTCGCACCATCCTCAGGGTGCTGGCGACCGACCTCGGGCGGCCGATGCCCGCCGACGGGTCGCTCGAACCGTGGACGCGACACGGCGTGCTCCTCCTGAACACCGTCCTCACGGTTCGCCGTGGTTGTCCTAGCAGTCATGCGCACCGGGGCTGGGAGCGCCTGACCGGAGCGATCGTGGCGGCCGTAGCGGCCAAGCCCGAGCCGATCGTGTTCCTCCTGTGGGGGGCTCATGCGCAGGAGCAGGCGAGGCGGAGCGGCATCGACGCGTCGCACCACATCGTTCTCGCGTCGACACATCCATCTCCCCGGTCGGCGAGGCGGGCCTCCCACAGCGCCCCGGCGTTCGTGGGCAGTGCGCCGTTTCGACGCGCGAACCAGGAGCTGGAGAAGCGCGGTCAACCCCCGATCGAGTGGGATCTCGCAGCGCCGTAACCTGCCGGGGAGACCCGGGTTACCGCTCTCCTGTTAGCAGACGTCGCTCGGCGATCGCTGCGGCTCCGTCCGTGTCACCGAGCAGGTCGAGGGCCGCCGCACGGGCCGTGTCCGCGAGGCATGCCGCGCGTGCCTCGGCCCTGCTGCCGACGGCGGTGCGGCGAGGAGTGACTCGCGAGGCTCGCGACGGTGGCGATCCCGATGGGCGCGGGCGTCGAGGGCGCGGTGGCGACCCGGACCTTCCTCGCCGCCGCGGTCCTCCTCCAGCTGCTCGCCGACGCGCTGGCCGGCGTCCCGGCCGCGCAGGACGCGCTGGACGGCCTCGCAGCCGCCCTCGACGAGCTGTCTGCTGACGATGCCGCGGCTCGAGCGGCAGCCGATCGCTTCGCCGATGTCCGCTCGCTCGAGCTCGTCGGCCGCGGCGCGACCCTCGGGATCGCCCACTACGGCGCGCTCACGATCAAGGAGACCGCCGCGTTCCCCGCCGAGGCGCTCTCCGGCGGCGCGTTCCGCCACGGCCCGCTCGAGCTCGTCGACGCGCCGGCCGGGGCGGTCGTCCTGGTTCCGCCCGGTCCGACCGCCAAGCTCTCGATCAGGCTCGCGCAGGAGACCGCCGCGGCCGGCTGGCCGACCTGGGCAATCGGCGCCGCGGCGGTCGTCCACGAGCTCGGGACCGATCGGGGCGCGGCCGGCTTGGGCGGTCGGCTCGTCGTCACCGGCGTCCCGGTACTCGACGGCCCGCTGGCCGCCGTGCCGCTCATCGTCCCGCTCCAGCAGCTCGCCGCTGTCCTCGCGGAACGCCGCGGCCGCGTCCCGGGCCTCCTCCTCCGCGGATCCAAGGTCACCGAAACACAATGATCGGAGGTCCCGATGCCTGAGCTGTTCCAGACCGTCTTCGCTGCTTCCCGCGGCTGACCGTGCGCGAGGACCTGTTGATCGGCGCGTGGGGCCGCAGGACCGACCTCGTCGTTACCATGGAGGACCTCTGGCCGCGGTTCGCCGGCGACTTCGACGACGGGCTCGTCGGGCCACTCTTCGTGACGACGCTGGAGCGGACGGAGCTCGACTGGATCGTCGACGGGCTGCCGGCGTGCCAGTCGGTCGTCGGGCTGGGCGGCGGCCAGGCGCTCGACGTCGCGAAGTACGTGGCCTGGAGGCGGCGGATCCCGCTCTTCCAGGTCCCGACCGCGATGTCCGTGAACGCGGCCTGGGGCCAGCGCGCCGCGGTCCGGGTCGATGGAACAATGAGCCTCGATCGGCGCGACCTCGGGGCCAGGTATCTGCTGCTCCTAGCGGACGGTGAGATCGCCGATCGCAGCGCTCGTGCAGCAGCGAGTCGCGAAACACTCGAAGCCGAGGCTCCTGCCGTGCGCGAGGGCTCGCAAGCCGCGACCGAGGTGCTCGCGGACTTCGAGTAGGCGCGCCAACCCCGGGCAGCAGAATGCCCGAAGGAACCGCCCGTTCTCCAACCGACTCCGCTGATGTTGCCATCGGCCTCGTCGCCTGTGAGCCTTCTGATGCCCCTCCGGGCACGTCAACTCTACACCCAAGGTGGGGCGTTGTGACGCAGTCGCCTCAGGTCGTCGCCGGCTCTTGCGAGCTATGCCAGCGCGGGTAGAGTAGGGCTCGACAGCGAACACTTTTCGGCCCTGCGTCGCCGTGGCCTGGGCTGCCCAGGAGACCATCAGATGACCGACGAGCTCATCGGGCGGGAGCCCTCGCGCAGCCCCACCTCGCCCCGCCGCCGCCACAAGCGGCGTGAACTCGAACTCGCCGACGGCGGGAAGCTGGTCCTCAATGTCGATGGCTCGATCCACCACCTCGATGCGCACGGCAACACGACGCGCACTTGGACGCTGAACGACCCGGAGTGGCCGCACGAGGCAATTCGGTTTGGGCTGCGTTCCCAGGCCGCCACCGTCGCACCGCACCGTGGCGACGTCCCAGGTACAAAGCCGCCGCGCTGGTAGCCCTTCCCTAGGGGCTGCGGAGACTCCAATTCCTGGACGACCGAAGGCTGGAGGTCTACGACGGCTCGACCTGCACCCTCGGATCCACAACGGTGGCGATGGGCTGGTCGGGCGACGGCCACAACCACTGGCACGTCATCGGTCTCGAGGAGTACGAGCTCGACCGGCTCGATAACGGCCACGCCCGGGCGTAGCATCCCTGGGACGTCGGACGATCGCGACGGGAGGGTTACGTGATAAGGGCAAAGCGGCCGTTTGAAGAGTCAATGAGACGCGTGCGCGGCGTCATTGAGCTTCACCCCCGTCTTCATGGGAGCCGCGGACGACCTCACCAGCACGTATCAGACGTCCTCCGCGGGGCTCTAGTTCTCGCTGTAGGCGCCCTCGACGGCCTCGTGCTTGAGGCGGCTCTCGAGACGATCCCGACAGTGGCCAAGGTCAACGGTCTCGGGCCGAATCTGAGCAAGTGGGTGCGAGAGGATCCAGAGCGGTTCCTGGCCGCCTTGGCGTCACCTAGCCCACACGACGCTCTGGTCGCGATCGCCCGCGAGCATCTGAGTTCGATGACACTCCAGCGGTCCCAGATGATCGAGTCCGTGCTCCGGGACGTCAGCGGGTGCGAGCCGCCATGGGACAGGGCGGCGAAGAGGCTGTCGAAGTTGAGCGGGGGAGCCTGGACGAGGGACAGTGTTCGAGCGAGTCTCGACGATTTCGTCAGGAGGCGCCACGCGATTGTCCACAGCGGCGACATTGAGCAAGGCCGGCGAGCAACGCCGATAACGCTCCCTTACGTGCGCGAGGCAGCAAACGTGATCGAAGCCGTGGGCCTGGCCGTTTGCGACGTCGTCAATCTCCGCATCCGCGCAGCCGGGAGAGCGGCCAAGTAGCGCGTGGGTTGCCTCCCGCTGCAGCGGCTCGACTGGCCAGCGAGCCGGGATCGTCGTCCGCCCGCGGAGCGGGGCCGCTCGGAGTGTCGCCGGTGGCGCTTAGCTGCGGCTTATCCAGGACCGTCGGCGAGGAGCTTCGGTCGCAGCCAGCGCACGGCGAGGGCCAGCGCCCGCCGCCCGCCGCCCAGCTGCTCGAACGTCCGCACCCGCGCCGGCTCGACGAGATCGGCGAAGAGCGCGGCCACCCGCTCCTCTCAAGCGGTCAGGCGGGCGGCCGTAGCGGCTCGATCCGGTAGTAGCGGCCGACGGCGAAGATGTGCCACCGGGCAAACCAGTAGATGACGTTGCCCGGGAAGACATGTTGGTGCCACGTCGCGGCGATGACTCGGCGTCGCTCCTCGCCGACCGGCAGGAGCGCGGGCCGGATCTCGATGGGCGGCTGGTGTGTGAGCACCAGGGTTGCGCTACCGGCGGCGTCGAGGTTCCGCGTCCAGTTGACCGGCCCGTTCGGGTGGCCGAGATACCACCCCTGGTCGACGCGCAAGAGGCCGAGCAGGACGACGCGTCGCCGGCCGGTGCGGCGCCCGGCCACGATGAGCTCAACGACGTTGCCGAGCCCGACCCGCTCCGCCCACGGGCGAACGAGCGGCTGAAGGCGCGTGATGACCCAGTAGAAGAGGCGGAGCGTGGGGCTCCAGAAGCGCGACACCCTCCGAAGCATAAGCGGTCGGCAGTCCGACTCCCCACGACGAGTCGGTTCCTGCGGTTGAGCACCATCAGGTCATGGTGTCGGGGTCCGGGCGCCCGCCAAGCCCTAGAGCACTGCCCGAAGGGCGGCCAGCTGGGCGCCTGACCTGATCGGCCGTATCCTCGTCGACCATGGATCCTGATGCCGTCGTAGATGACCGCCACTGGATGATCCGCGCGATCGAGCTGGCGGAGGCCAGCGTCGCCGAGCACGAGAAGCAGGAGGTGCCCCCCAAGGTCGGGGCAGTCCTCGTGCGCGACGGTCGGATGCTGGCTGAAGGGTTTCGCGGCGCCACTGGTCCGGGTGATCACGCCGAATTCGGGATCCTTGAGCGGGTGCTGAAGGGCGTAGACGTGACTGGTGGGACGCTCTACACGACGCTCGAGCCGTGCTCGCGACGGAGCCCAGACAAGGTCCCGTGCGCCCAGCGGATCGTGGACCGGGGCGTTGCGGAGGTCTGGATCGGGGCATTCGACCCGGATCCAAGGATCACTCGCGAAGGGTGGCTGCTACTCCGTGAAGGCGGCGTCCGCCGGCGCGACTTCCCGGAAGATCTTCGCGACCGGGTCGGGCTCGCGAACGCGGCATTCATCGATCAGTTTCGCGTCGGCCATGGGGACCGCGGGTCAGCACGCTTCGACTACACGGTCAATAGCGGGCAATTCCTGGTCGCCGAGACGAGCGCGGGCGTCTTCAAGACGCGGTGGACGTCAATGGGGCCTGCAGGCATCTATGCGCTTGACAACGGCAACAAGGTCGCGATGCAGCGCTACGCGGACCGATTCGAGGACATCGACGATCCGGGCGCCGTCGCCTTTGTGACTCATACACTCCCCGTTCGGGAGGGGGAGATCGTGCTCTTCAGAAACGAGCTCGGATACCTCTTGGTCCATGTGGATGACGTCCTCAGCCAGCCGCCGGACGATCGCTGGGAGGCTAGGATATCGTGGGAAGTCAGGCCGCTGATTGACGAGAGGCGCGACAGCGGTCGCTGACGAGCCTGCGCCCTACGTGGACACCATGGGTTCATCGTGTCAGGGCGGCGGTCTCCCCGGACCCTTGACGGGAAGCGACATGCTGGCCGCCATGGACGATCGCCGCGACCGGTTCGCAGAACTCAACGAGCGCGCCCGGCGGGCCTTCCTCGAGGGTGCGGCCGAGGAGTGGACGCGCATGCATGGGCGACCGCCGACGGTGGACGAGCTTGATCGTCTGCTCCGCCGCTATCCGGGCGACCCGATGGTGACCGAGGACGGGCAGCCCGATCGCCACTGACGGCGGAGGCAGACGGGCCAGCTGCGAGCCCCCCTGCACCTAGATTGAACCATCTGCCGGAGCGATCCGGTCAGATAGGGTGATAGGCACACGAGGCTGTGAACGCCACACGGAGGGACGCGGTGACGATCGGCGAGGTGGAACGGGCGCGGAGCGGCGATCGCGCCGCGTGGGAGACGCTGGCCGGCGCGACCGTCGACCGGCTGTACGCCGCCGCTCGGCTGATCGTCGGCGACCCTGACCGAGCGGAGGATGCGGTCCAAGAGACGCTCTTCCGCGCCTGGCGCTACCTTCCGACGCTCCGCGAGGCCGATCGATTCGAACCATGGCTTCACCGCCTGCTCGTCAGGGCCTGCGCCGACGAGTCCCGGCGCGATCGACGCTGGTGGGCTCGGGTCACGCACCTCGCGCTCGAGCCGGCCGACGGGGGTGACGACATGGCTCTGGTGGCCCACCGCGACCAGCTCGAGCGCGGCTTCGCGCGCCTCTCCACCGAGCATCGGACGGTCCTCGTGCTCCACCACCTTCTGGGACTGACCGCCGAGGAAACC
>JBGPMJ010000007.1:0-22387 GCA_041486935.1 Candidatus Limnocylindria bacterium
CGAGGGCCGCAAGGTCGAGGATCCCATCGTGAAGATCGCCCAGAAGGCGCGTGCCGTGGGCATCCACCTCGTGCTGGCCACGCAGCGGCCGAGCGTCAACGTCGTGACCGGGCTGATCAAGGCCAATGTGCCCAGCCGCATAGCCTTCGCCATGTCCTCCAACGTGGACAGCCGCACCGTGCTGGACCAGCCCGGCGCCGAGGACCTCATCGGACGGGGCGACATGCTCTTCCAACCGGCCGACCTGCCCCGACCTGTGCGCCTCCAGGGCGTCTTCGTCAGCGACGTCGAGGTGCGCGCCGTCACCGACCACTGGCGCGGACAGGCTCCGGAGCCGGAGTACGACCCGCTCGTGGTCGCCTTCAGCGACGGCGGTGACGGCACCGGTGGGCAGTTCGGCTGGCTCGCCGCGGTGGCCGAGGACGAGATGACCTCGCGCGCCGCCGAACTCATCACCGCCACGGGCAAGGCCAGCACCTCGATGTTGCAGACGAAGCTGAAGGTCGGCTTCAACCGCGCCAGCCGCCTCATGGACGACCTCGAGCGCTTCGGCATCGTGGGGCCGCAGGATCCGCGCAATCCGGCCGTTCCGCGACACATCTACGGGCCGGAGAACTGGCTGCGCAGCCTGGACGAGGTGGACGATCCCGGCTACGGCTGAGCCGATACGCATCCCTGCTGAGCTGGCTTCGCGGCAGGAGCGCGTATCCTAGGCACCGCGCTCCAGACGACGGCGCCACCGACCGAACCGGGGACCACCACCTTCGTGACCGCCGCATGACCGCTCGCGACCAGGCTCGTCCAAGCGAACGCCGCCTCGCCGAGCGCGATCGCGATCGAGGCCGCCCGCCCGTCGCCTCGACCGCCGCTCCGTCCGTGCCCCGCCTGGGCGAGATGTTGCTCGACGCGCGCGAGCGCAAGGGCGTCGACCTGTACCGTGCCGAGCGCGACACGAAGATCCGCGCCCGGTTCCTCGCTGCGCTCGAGCGCAGCGACTTCCGGGAACTTCCCGGAGCTGTCTACACGAAAGGCTTCCTGCGCAACTACGCGCTCTACCTGGGCCTCGACCCCGAGGCTGTGCTGGCGCAGTGGAAGTCCGAGGTCGGAGATGTGCGGCGGCAGGAGCCGACGATCATCGTGCCGCGACCGCTGGAGGCGCCGCGCAGCGGCTTGACCTTCACGCGCGGCATCGTCGTCACGGCCGTCCTCACGCTCGCGGTGGTCGCCTTCGCCGGCTACATCGCCCTCCAGCTCTTCCGCTTCTCGCAACCGCCCGAGCTGACGGTGGACCAGTCCAGGGTCAGCGAGGTGAACGGGGAGACGGCCGTCCTGAGCGGCACGAGCGACGCGGGCATGACGGTCTCCATCCTCGCCGTGGGCCGGGAGACCTACCGGCTGACCGTCCCCGCCGACGGCCGCTGGGAGCAGGTCGTGCCCCTGAAGAAGGGTCGCAACGACTTCACGGTCAGCGCCACCGACCCCGCCACCGGCAAGGATTCGCCACCGGTCCGGCTGATCGTCACGGTGCCCATCCCGCAGGGCCCGGAAGCGCCCACGCTGGAGGTCTCGAGCCCCAACGATGAGACCGCCTTCACCAACGGCGCCATCCCCGTACAGGGCACGACGAATGCCATCTCCATCGTCGTCAGCGCCACCTACCTCGGCCCGGCGGGCACCATCCCGTCCGGCCAGCCGACGCCGGAGCCGCCGCCCATGCCGGAGTCGGTGGAGATGGCCGTCGACCCCGACACGGGCGCGTTCTCCGATGCTTACCAACTGGCGCCGGGCCGCTGGCAGCTGACCATCACCGCGACCGGCTCTGCCGACAAGACGACCACCGAGCGGCGCGCCATCTCGGTCGAGTTCACCGGCGTCAACCTCGTCGTCTCGATCAAGGACACGGCGGCCTGGCTCAAGGTGTGGGTCGACGACCAGCTCGTCCCCGGCTACGAGGCCGGTAGCACCGTGCGCGCTGGCAAGACACTCGAGTTCACCGGCAAGACGAGCGTGGAGGTCCGGACCGGCAATTCCGGCGCCACGTTGTTCACGCTCAACGGGTCGCCGCTCGGGGCACTCGGCAAACCGGGCATCCCGGAGACCTGGCGCTTCGCGCCGCCCGCCCTGCCCGAGAAGACCGGGCGCACGAACTGAGGCCCGGCTTGGCCGCCGGCCTCGACACCCTGGTCCCGCTCGCCGAGCGGCTCCTGGCCGCGTGTCGGGCGCGCGGGCTCACGCTCGCCACGGCAGAGTCCTGCACCGGCGGCCTGGTCGGACACCTCCTGACCGAGGTCCCGGGCTCCAGCGACGTCTTCCAGGGCGGCGTCGTCGCCTACGCCGACCACGCCAAGGTGGCCCTGCTCGACGTGCCGGGGGCGACGCTCGCCGGTCATGGGGCCGTCTCGGCCCAGGTGGCGGTGGCCATGGCCGAGGGCGCCCGCCGGCGCCTCGGCGCCTCCCTTGCCGCGGCGGTCACCGGCATCGCCGGTCCGACCGGCGCGGCGCCCGGCAAGCCGGTCGGCCTGACCTACGTCGCCCTCGCCGACGGGGAGGGGCACGATGTCCGCCGCTTCGTCTGGCACGGCGACCGCGGCGAGAACAAGCGCTCCAGCGCGGAGGCCGTCCTGGAGCTCCTGCTCGAGCGCGTGGGGGAGGGGACCGCGTGACCCGCTCCGCCGAGGAGATCGGGCGGGGACTGGCGGCAGCACGCGAGGCGCGGCCCATCGCGGCGGGAGAGCGCATCCATGTCGTGGGCGCGGCGGGCGCCGGCGCCTCCGCCGCGCTCCTGCTCGCGGCCAGGGCCGGCGCCGACGCGTCAGGCTGCGATCCGGCCGCACCCTCGCCGTACACGGTCGCCGCCGAGGCCGCCGGCCTGCCCCTCGCCCGCGCCCACGACCCCGGCCACGTCGCTCGCGACGGACGCGCGACGGTCGACCGTCTCGCCGTCACCAAGGCGCTGACCGCCATCGACCCCGACCATCCCGAGCTGGCGACGGCACGACGGCTGGGCATCCCGGTCGAGGCCTGGCAGCAGGTCATCGCCGATGTCGCCGCCACGCGCGGCGGGCGGCTCGTCGCGGTCGCCGGGACGCACGGCAAGTCCACCTCGGCGGGGTGGCTGATGCACGTCCTGGCGGACGCGGGGCGTGACCCCTCCGGCTTCGTGGGCGCGCTCCTGCCGGCGGCGCTGAGCGGCGGCATCCCGGCCACGGCCCGCTGGGGCGGCGGCGACACGTTCCTCGTCGAGTCCGACGAGTACGCGGGCAACTTCGCCCCCTACCGGCCGTCGCTCGCGGTCCTCCTCAACGCCGAGTGGGACCATCCCGACGTCTTCGCCGACGAGGCGGCCGTCCGGGACGCCTTCGAGGCCTGGATCCGCGCGATGGTGGCGGCCACGGATGGGGTGCCGCTCACGCTCGTGGCCAACGTCGGGGATCCCGGCGCGGCACGGGTCGTCGAGCGGCTGGGCGACTGGCCGGGCAGGGTCGTGCGGGTCGCGCTGGACGGCGTCGCGGACATCCGCGGACGCCTCGTGGCGGGTGATGGGGGCCGCGGCCGCCTCGTCGTCGAGGGCCTCTCCGGCGGTCCACTGGAGGCCGCGCTCCCCCTTCCCGGCCGCCACAACGCCGCCAACGCGCTCGCGGTCGCGGCCGCCGCGGACGTCCTCGGCGTCCCGGGTGCGGCGATCGCCGCCGGCCTGACCTCGTTCCCCGGCGTCGCGCGGCGCCTGGAACTCAAGGGGGAGCCGCGCGGCGTGGCCGTGCTCGACGACTACGCTCACCACCCCACCGCCATCGCGGCCACGATCGAGGCCGTCCGCGCCCGCTTTCCCGGCCGCCGCCTGTGGGCGGTCTACGAGCCGCTGACCTACCACCGCACCGCGGCCATGCTCGACCCCTTCGCCGACGCTCTCGCGGGCGCCGACCGGGCGGTCGTGGCCGACATCTGGGCCGGCCGCGACCCGGACACGACGATCACCTCTGCCGCGGCGCTCGCGGCGGCGATCACCGCCCGCGCACCGGCGCCGGCCCTCGCCCCCGGCTCGGTCGAGGCCACCGCCGACCTCCTCGCCGCAGAGGTGCGAGAGGGCGACGTCGTGCTCGTCATGGGCGGCGGCCGCTCCTACGTCGTCGCTGAGCGGCTTGTGCGCTTGCTGGGCGGCTAGAATCACCGCCGTGCCTCCCTTCACCCACGGCGACGCGCAGGACCTCCTGGCTCGCTACAAGCGCGCCTGGGAGCGGCGGGACGTGGAGCTCGCGATGGAGCTCTTCACCGACGACGCGGAATTTCGCTTCGATCCCTTCGAGCCGGCGCTCGAGGGCGCCAACGCCATCCGGGGTTGGTGGAATGCGACGGTGGCCGGCATCGCCCACGTGGATTTCGACGCCGAGCGGATCTGGCTGTCCGGGGACACCGTGTTGGCCAGCTTCCACGCGGCCTGGACCGAGCAGAGCGGCGCGGGGCGGATCCGCACCCGCGGCTTCCTGACCTTCGAGCTGGCGCCCGACGGGCGCGTGCGCCGCTTCCGCGACTGGAGCCGGACGAAGAACGTGGGCATCGACTCGACCTTCAGGCCCGAACCCGTCGCCGACGCGCCGGGCCGCCAGAGGAGCCCCTAGATGGCCGGTGAGGTCTCGTTCGATGTCGTCAGCGAGTTCGACCACCAGGAGCTGGTCAACGCGCTCGACCAGGTGCGCCGGGAGATCGCCACGCGCTTCGACTTTCGCCAGGCGCACGTAGAGCTCGAGCTGGGCAAGGACGAGATCACCCTCGTGGCCGACGACGAGTTCCGCGCCCGGGCCGTGAAGGACCTCATCGAGACCAAGGCCATCCGGCGCAACCTCTCGCTGAAGATCTTCGACTGGGGGAAAGTCGAGCCGTCCGGCGGCAACCGCGTGCGCCAGGCGATCGGCCTGCGACGGGGCCTGCCGGAGGACCTGGCCAAGAAGATCTCGAAGCTCATCCGCGACGACTTCCCCAGGGTGAAGTCGCAGATCCAGGGCGACGCCGTGCGCGTCAGCGGCAAGAGCAAGGACGACCTGCAGAAGGTGATCGCCCGGCTGCGCGAGGAGGGGGAGGGGTACCCCGTGCCGCTCCAGTTCCAGAACTACCGATGAAGCCCCGGGGTCGGATGGTGCAGGTCCTGATGGTCATCGTCGTGGTGGCCATCTTCGTCTCGTTCATCTTCGGCGCGCTCAGCGTCCCGCGCTGATCGGTCGGCGGTCCCGGGTGCCGTGCCTGACCCGCGGCGGGCCGCTCCGCGCATCTCCTCGTGGCCCACTTACTGGCCCCAGATAGTCGCGGCATTCCCCACAGTCGTATTCCTGGGACTTGACGCCTCCCAAGCGCCGTGGACGCCTCGCGCGGCCGGGGCTTTCGACCGTGAGCCGAGCGTGCTCGTGCTCGGCGGTACTGTCGCGGCCCAGCCCGTCCCCATTCCGGGCCCGCCTGTCGGCCGCCAAACGGCACTCCTAAGACTGTCGAGAATGTCGGGTCGCTTTGGGGAGGTTGCCCCCGGGGGATGTCACGGACCGACCGGCTTCGATGGAGCGCCCGCCATCAGGAACGAGTCCGCGGCGAGGCAGGGCTGGACGTGGAAGCACGTGTCGCGAGCGCAGTCAACCGCTTGCTTCGAGCGTGCAACCCGAGCGAAGGCCGTACGGTCTCGGCATTTGGCCTCCGACGGAAATCTCCGGTCGGTCCCCATGCGGCAGCGGGACGCGACCGGACGCGAGGTCATCAGGCCTCGTCGATCAGCATCCGAAGAGCTGCACTGCCCCTATCGCGACAAAACTCGCGGCCCCGATCGTGAACCCGGCCAGGCCACCCCAAAGCGCCTGCCGACTCCCATAGAACTCCCACTCCCAGCGGGTCCTCTCCGGATGGTCCCACTCCCATCGGTAGCGCCGCATGGTCGACTCGGAGACTCCCAGTCGGTCCGCAGCCTCCCTTAGCGATGGAACGCCCTTCCTGCGGCCGGGCACGGCCCCGTCGGGCAACGCTACGAATCCGGCATCGCCGATCTCTGTGTCGCTATCCCGGGCTGGCAGCTTCGGACGAGCTGGCCGTTCCTGCTGATCGTGGTGTGTCACGCCCCGCCCTCCCTTAGTGGGCCGGCACAGTAAGGACGGCCGGGCTTCCTCATGACAGACCTCCGATCGGCAGAATGGATCAGCGCGAGCTGGCCCCAGGAGGATAGCTTCACACGAGGCCGGTGGCCCGTCGTCACGGCGCACCGAGCGCACCGAACCCGTTACCGCCAGGACCGGGCGGCTTCGACGGATCGATCGGCCGGCGCATGGCCCAGGCGTCGTACGGGGTTCCGACCTCGGCATCGGGCCCCGTCGCGACCCGTCGGAAGCCCAGGCGCCGGTAGAAGGCGATGGCGCCGGTATTGGCGCGAAAGACCCAGGGCACCGTGTCCCGTGCGCCCAAAGCGCCTGCCCAGTCCTCGAGGGCGTCCAGCAGTGCGCGGCCGACTCCGCTGCCACGCGCCGGCGGCGCCACCCACATCGAGAAGACCAGGCACGTGTCGGGCGGCCGTCGCCGTCCGAGCACGAGCCCGACGGGGGAGGGCGGCGCCCCCTCCTCGGCCACGAACCACGCCCGGCGGTCCCCCGCGCTGCCGGCACGGGCGCGGGCCGCATACTCGGCCGCGTCGCGGGACTCCGCTTCGAGCAGCGACTCACCGAAGGCCTCCGGCGCCTCGCGCAGCGCGGCCACGCGCAGCTCGCGCAGGAGGACGCCCTCGTGCCCGGCGATGCGCCGCACGCGCACGCTCATGCGGCCCGGCAGGCGATGAAGAGGTAGAGCGGCACGTCCACGGCCACGTGCACGGCGATGACCGGCAACAGCGAACCCGTGCGCCGCACGACGAGGCCGGCGACGATCCCCGCCGCGCCCATCGCGACCATCACGGGAAGGGCCGACCCGACGAAACCGGGTCCGTAGTGCGCCGCCCCGAAGACGACCGCCTGGAGGATGAGCGCCGTTCGCACACCGACGACGCGCGCCGCCCAGCCCAGCATCGCGCCCCGGTAGACGACCTCCTCGAGCGCGCCGTTGGCCAGCGCGAACAGGAGCGCGGGGGCGAGGACCGCTGGGAGCGCGAACGTGTACTGGAAATCGCCGAAGAAGGGTTCCGCGAGCGTTCGGAAGCCGAGCAGCGACAGCGGACCCAGCACGACGACCAGCGCCAGCGAGGCGACGATCAACCGACGCGATGGCCAGCGCATGCCCGCCTCGGGCCGTGACAAACCGATGAGCCGCCCCAGGGCGAGCACGAGCAGAACCCCACCGACGGCCTCGGCGAAGCGGGCGACGGCCGGCAGCGAGCCGATGCTCTCGCAGGCGAAGGGCCCCGCCTCCGCCACCGGACTGACCGTGACCCCCCAGGCGAAGGTGGCCAGGATCGGGATCGGGGCCGCCCAGGCGGCCGCGCGCAGCTCGCCACGGCGCCGCAGCAGGGCGAAGACGACGATGACGCCGAGGAGGATCGGCAGCCGCGCCTCGCGCACGACCGCCGCCACGAGCGCCAGCGCCGTTGGCCCGTAGGCCATGATGGCTGCGCGGAGCTTCGGGTCCACGCGGGCCAGCGTACCGCGCTCGACAGCCGCTCGATGGCCGTCTACCGTCACCGGATCGGCGCACGCGGCCCGAACAGGTAGTTGCCCCCGCAACCATTACCGTGCTATGGTCGCGCTGGACACAAGGAGTCGCGCATGCCCGCCGTCGTCGTCGATGACATCACCGTTCTGCCCCGCATCCCCGAGCCCGACCCCACGGTCGCCCGCCAGCGCCCGGTGCGGAGCGTCACGAGTGCGCCTCACGGGTTCGAAGGGGAGGGGTTCCCGGTTCGCCGCGCATTCGCCGGGGTGGACCTGGCCGATCTCGACCCGTTCGTCCATCTCGACCAGATGGGCGAGGTGGAATATGCGCCGGGCGAGCCGAAGGGCACGCCGTGGCACCCGCATCGCGGATTCGAGACCGTCACGTACATGATCGACGGGACGTTCGAGCACAGCGACTCCAACGGCGGGGGAGGGGTCATCACCAACGGCGACACGCAGTGGATGACGGCCGGCGCCGGGATCCTCCACATCGAGAAACCGCCGGAGGCGCTCGTCATCAGCGGCGGGCTGTTCCACGGGCTCCAGCTCTGGGTGAACCTGCCCGCCGTCCAGAAGTGGGCCGCACCGCGCTATCAGGACATCCGCGCGCAGGCCGTCGCCCTCCTCTCCTCGAGTGACGGCGGATCGCTCGTCCGGGTCATCGCCGGCGACGTCGCCGGACACGCCGGACCCGGCTCCACGTACACGCCGATGACGCTCGTCCATGCGACCCTCAGTCCCGGCGCGCGGTTGTCGCTCCCGTGGCGAGCGGACTACAACGCGCTCCTCTACGTCCTGGCGGGCCAGGGCAGCGTCGGGGCCGAGGGCCGGCCCATCGGGACCGGCCAGCTCGCCGTCTTCGGACCCGGCGACGCCGTCACCGTGGCCGCCGCGAAGACCCAGGAGAGCCGAACCCCGAACCTCGACCTGATCGTCCTCGGCGGCCGCCCCATCCGCGAGCCGGTGGCCTGGATGGGTCCGTTCGTGATGAACACACGCGAGGAGATCATGCAGGCGATGGCCGATTACCAGGCCGGCCGCCTCGGAACCATTCCCGCCATCCACAACGCCCCGACCACGATCGTCGAGTCGTCGGGCTCCGGCGAATAGGCCCCAGATGAGCAAGGGTCGGCTCGAGGCGTTCAGCGATGCTGTCATCGCCATCGCCATCACCATCATGGTCCTCGAGCTGGTGCCACCACACGGCGCGACCCTCGACGACCTGGTGACGATCTGGCCGACCTTCCTCGCCTACATCCTGAGCTTCACCTACCTCGGCATCTACTGGAACAACCACCACCACCTCCTGCAGGCCACGAAGGTGATCGACGGCCGGGTGCTGCTGGCGAACCTCCACCTCCTGTTCTGGCTCTCGCTCATCCCCTTCGGCAGTGCCTGGATGGGCCAGAACGGCTTCGCGGCCCTCCCGGTGGCGGTCTATGGGGTCGATCTGCTGATGGCCGCGTTCGCCTACTTCCTCCTCGTCCAGTCGCTCCTCGCCTGTCAGCCGCCCGACTCGAAGCTGGCGACCGCCATCGGCGGCGATGCCAAGGGCAAGCTCTCGGTCGTGGCCTACGTGATCTCGATCCCCGTTGCGGTGGTCGTGCCGCTGGTCGCCTTCGTGGCCTACATCGCCGTGGCCGCGGTCTGGTTCCTCCCGGATCGCCGGGTGGAGCGCGCCCTCGGACGGTAGGCACGCGAGCTGGCCGGAATAGCGGCCTACGGCACGCGTCGCTTGCGAGCGTCCTCGCCGGGAATACCACGCTCCGACAGGGCAGCCGCAAGACCCTCGAGGTCCTCGACGGTCACGTAGAGCGCGGGGATGCGCAGGAACCCGAACCGGACACGCTCCCTGAAGTCCACGCGGACGCCGCCACGATGGTTGCCGCCGAACGTGACGTCGCGGTGGCGAATGCTCGTGCGGACGCCGATGGCCGTGATCCACAGCCATGGGCCCTCGATCCGCCACGAGGCGATGTTGCTCAGCGGCGTGTGGACGCGATAGAAGCCGAAGCGCGCGTCGAACTCGCCGTCGAGGTCGACGTAGGCAATGCCCGGCCGGACGCCGAAGAGTCGCAGCAACGGGCGTGACCGGCGGCCGAGGCGGATGGCAAACCGTTGGCTGGACATGTCGTCGTCAGACTACCCGGAAGCACGCCGAGACGGCATCGGCCTGGCTATGCCGGCTCCTCGAGTTTCACAGTCCACCCCCTCAGGCGGTCCGCGATGACCGGGACGTCGCGCAGGCTACCGTCCGCGACGGTCTTCACGAGATCGAACGCGTCGTCGGCCGACACGCGGATGTCGGCGTCGTTCAGGCGATAGAAGAGGCGGAGAGCGACCCAGCCGAGGCGCTTGTTGCCATCGACGAGGGCGTGGCCGGTGACGATGGAGTGGAGCAGCGCCGCCCCCTTGGCGTGGAGATCAGGGTAGGCGTCCTCCCCGAAGACAGACGCCCGGGTCCGAGCGATCGCCGCTTCCAGGATCCCGATGTCGCGAATGTCCGGTGGTCGACCGAGGGCCGCCTCTGCCGCCGCAAGCAGGTCATCGAGATCGAGGTGCTCGGTCACAAGCTCCCAAGCCGTCGCAGCAGGTCCGCGTCCTCGGCCACGATCCCGGCGAGGTGCTCGTCGCGACGTCGGGCGCGACGGGTGACGTACTCGCCGATCGCCGTTCGCGCCACGTCCTGCATGGACCGATGCTCGCGTCGAGCCACGTCGCGAAGCGCTTCGGTCTCCTCGGGCGTCAGTCGAAGGGTCATCGCCATGGGCCGAATGATACCGAGTGGTATCGTCAGGTCAAGAGTGGCTGGCCCCGCTTGCTTGCGTTGAGCCGGCCCGTACCGACCTTCCTGCGCCCAGTCCCTGGCCCAGGCCCTGACGCGAGCGCGCCCGGGGGCGTTGCGCCCTGAACACCAAACGCGCTTCGGGGCACTGGGGAGGCGCCCCTCGGAGACGGCGCGGGCGCGCCGGGGTCGCGACCGGGGGCCAGCCACGCTCAGGGGGTCGCCGCGTCGGGCCCGGGTCGGGCGGGTCGGGGTGGATCGGAGGGTCCGGAGAGCTCGCCCGGCCCCGGTCGCACCGTTTTGGTGTTCCACGAACAACGGGCCGGGTCGGGCAGCTGGGCCGTCGTTCCGCTCCAGCCGTGGGTCGTCGCTCGCATGCCGCAGAATCGGCATGGCGCCAGAACCAGGAGCGATATCCGCAGGGGAGGCCGGATCCATCATGAGTGACGACGAACTCCACTTCGCATCCCTGGTCACGCTCGCCGAGCGCGTGCGGACGCGAGAGGTGTCATCCCTGGAGATCGTGGAGGCGTGCCTTCGCCGCATCGAGGTCGTGAACCCGCGACTCAACGCGGTCGTCCGTCTGGCGGAGGACGCGACCCGGGCGGCCCGACAGGCCGATGCCGAGCTGCGCGACGGCATCATCCGTGGCCCGCTTCACGGCCTGCCGTTCACGATCAAGGATTCCCTCGATACCGCCGGCATCGTCTCGACGGCGGGCACGATCGGCTGGCGCGAACGCGTCCCATCTCGCGACGCGACGGTCGTGGCCCGCCTCCGCGCCGCCGGAGGCATCCTGCTGGGCAAGACGAACACGCCGGAGTTCACCTGGTCCGACGCAACGGACAACGACGTGTATGGCCGGACGAACAACCCCTACGACCTGACCCGCACCCCGGGCGGCAGCAGCGGCGGTGCGGCGGCGATCGTGGCGGCTGGTGGGTCACCGCTCGACATCGGCAGTGACAGCGGCGACAGCATCCGGCACCCGGCGCACGTCTGCGGCGTGGCGGGCATCAAGCCGACGCAGGGCCGTGTCCCGCGGACCGGCCACACGCCCTCGTATCGGGGCATCGTCGGGTCGTGGACGCAGCTCGGCCCGATCGCTCGGGCGGTCGACGACCTCGCGCTCGTCCTGCCCATCATCGCCGGCCCGGACGGTGAGGATCCCCACGTCGCACCGGTGACGCTCCGCGAGCCACGCGACGTCTCGATCCCGGGCCTCTCGGTCGTCTTCTTCACTGACAACGGCGTCCACACCCCCACGCTGGAGACGATCGAGACCGTGAGGGCCGCCGCCGGCGTGCTGGCGGACGCGGGCGCACGCGTCGACGAACGACTACCGCCGGGCCTCGACGAAGCCGCCGAGATCTGGGCCAGGCTCGTGCGCGCGGACGGCTACGCCTGGCTCCGGCGCCTCCTCGAGGAGGCCGGCACGGAAGGGGAGGGCACCTTCTCGAGCTGGCTGCCGGACCAGAAACCGGTCCCGACGGCGGAGCTGACCGCCATGCTCGATCGCGTGGATGATGTCCGCTCGGGCTTGCTGCGTTTCATGCGAGACGTGGACCTGATCGTCTGTCCGGCCATGCCGCAACCCGCTGTTCCTCATGCCCGCACCAGGTCGGACCTGGACGTGACCGACACGTACAGCGAAACCCACAACATCACCGGCTGGCCGGCGGTGGTCGTCCGCGCAGGGACCTCACCGGAGGGCCTACCCATCGGCGTCCAGCTCGTCGCGCAGTCCTGGCGGGAGGATGTCGCCCTGGCTGCGGCGAAGTCGATCGAGACCGCCCTCGGCGGCTGGCAGCGGCCACCCTTCTGACGCCGTCGGTGCATCGGCGCTCCGCGCGCTTACTGTTAGGCTCGGTTGGACGCAGGCGCCGAAGGATCGGAGTGAGGCAGGAGATGTCGTACCGCGGGCATGGTGACGTCAGCGCGATCCACCGGCGGCAGGATGGGGTCGACACGCTGTCGTTGCGCTCGACCACGGCGCGGTTCATCGCCCTCGGATCGCTGACGGGCGGGCGCTTCGGCCTCTTCCGGTGGGACATGCCGGCACGGGTGGGCGGGGCGAGCCCGCACTTCCACCGTACGTTCTCCGAGTCGTTCTACGTGCTCTCCGGCACCGTGCAGCTGTACGACGGCGCGACATGGGCGGCCGCCAGGGCAGGGGACTTCCTGTACGTGCCGGAGGGCGGCGTGCACGGCTTCCGCAACGACGCCGACGAGGCCGCGTCGATGCTGATCCTGTTCGCTCCCGGGCCACCGCGCGAGAGGTACTTCGAGGAACTGGCGGAGATCTTCGAGGCCGAACGCGAGCTCAGCGACCAGGAGTGGACGGAGCTGTTCGCTCGCCATGACCAGTACATGGTCACCGAGTGAGGCCCGCGCGCCCGCCCGTGGCGGTTCTGGTCTCCAAGACCCTAACCTGCTGGTAGAGCAAGAGTCGTGGAGACCACAATTAGAGGTGCGAGCGTACCGGTGGACTACGACCCATCGCGATTCCCACCGTTCGCCGTGACGGTGGATGTGGTGATCCTGACCATGTCCGAAGGCACGCTTCACGTGTTGCTCGTGCGTCGTGGTGAGGTGCCGTTTCAGGGGATGTGGGCGATCCCGGGTGGCTTCAAGCGTCCCACCGAGACGTTGGACGAGGCGGCGAAGCGGGAGCTGACCGAGGAGACCGGCGTCGATGCAGCGAGCCTGCTGACCCAGTTCGGTGCGTACGGCGATCCCGAGCGCGACCCTCGCATGAACGTCGTGACGGTCGGGTACCTCGCGGTGCTTCGCGACGTGGGGGCCGTCGTAGCGGGCACGGACGCGGCGGACGCCGCCCTGGTCCCGGTGTCCGACGTGCTCAACGAGAAGATCGACCTGGCGTTCGATCATCTGCAGATCGTGCGCGACGCGATCGAGCGTGTCCGCGTCGAGCTCGAGGTGACGGGCATCGCAACGGCGTTCGTCGGCACGACGTTCACCCTGGCCGAGCTGCGGGCGGTCTACGAGGCCGTCTGGGGCGTCCAGCTCGACGCCGCGAACTTCCGGCGGAGCGTCGTGGCCGAGGACGGTTGGGTGGTCCCGACCGGGCGCCGGGCTCGTCCCGGTTCGGCCGGCGGCAGGCCCCCGGAGCTCTATCGAGCAGGCCGGGCGTGGAAAGCCGGCGGACCCATCCATCGCCTGTCGGCAGCGAACCGACGAGAGGTCGTGAAGCCATGAGAGCCGTCGTCCAGGACCGCTACGGGCCGCCCGAGGTCCTCCGCATCGAAGACGTCGAGAAGCCGGTGCCGAAGGCGGACGAAGTCCTCATCAGGGTCCGGGCCTCGACGGTCACGCAGACCGATACCCACCTTCGGGCGGCCAATCCGTTCTTCTGGCGGTTCATCGCCGGCTTACGCCGGCCGAAGTGGCGGACGCTCGGCGTCGAGCTAGCCGGCGAGGTCGAGGCCGTCGGCGGCGCCGTCAGCCAGTTCAAGGTCGGCGACCGCGTCTTCGGCGGACCGCCCAGCTTCGGCGCCCATGCCGAGTACATCTGCCTCCGGGAGTCCGCCCCGCTGGCGACGATGCCGGCCGGCATGAGTTTCGAGGACGCCGCGGCGGTCCCCGACGGGTCCAGCGAGGCGCTCGGGACACTGCGCAAGGCCGAGATTCACGAGGGCCAGCGGATCGTCATCTACGGCGCGTCCGGGTCGCTCGGGACCGCGGCCGTGCAGCTGGCAAAGCACTTCGGCGCCCACGTCACCGCCGTCTGCAACACGAAGAACGTCGAGGACGTGCGATCGCTCGGCGCCGACGAGGTGATCGACTACACGAAGGAAGACTTCACGAAGAACGGCCAGAAGTACGACGCGATCATCGATGCCGTCGGCAAGTACGCGTACTTCTGGGGCCGGCGCGCGCTCAAGCCCGGCGGCATCTACGTCGAGACCGACCTGGGGCCGCACAAGTTCGACACCCTCGTGATGGTGGTCCTGACCCGCTGGTTCGGCGCGAAGCGGTTGCGGTTCGGGGCCGGCTGGCGCAACAAGCCGGATCTCCTGTTCGTGAAGGGCCTCATCGAGGCCGGAAAGTACTGGCCGGTCATCGACCGTCGCTACCCGCTGGAGCAGGTGGCCGAGGCGCACGCGTATGTCGAGACGTGGCAGAAGACTGGAAACGTCGTCCTGACCGTCGGCGGCCCAATCAGCCCGTGACAGCGAGCCGACGCGGGGACGTGGACCGATGAGAGCTGTTGTCCACGACCGGTACGGGCCCCCGGACGTCCTGCGGCTCGAAGAAGTCGAGCGGCCCGTGCCCAGGGACGACGAGGTCCTGATCAGGATCCACGCAACGACCGTCACCCGGACGGATTGCGGGCTCCGCAGCGCCGACTACGTCATCACCCGCTACTTCACCGGTCTCCGCCGTCCGAAGCGAAGGATCCTCGGCATGGAGCTCGCTGGAGAGGTCGAGGCGGTCGGCGCAGCCGTCAGCGAGTTCCAGGTCGGTGACAAGGTCTTCGGTGTCACGGGCTCCGGTGCTCACGCGGAATTCGTGTGCGTGCGGGAGAGCGCCCCGCTGGCGCTCAAACCGGCCGGGATGACCTTCGAAGAGGCCGCCGCGGTCTGCGACGGAGCGAGTCTCGCCCTGGTATGCCTTCGAAAGGCGGATCTTCGGGACGGGCAGAGCATCGTCATCTACGGCGCCTCAGGCTCCGTTGGAACTGCCGGCGTGCAGCTGGCCAGGCATTACGGGGCCGACGTCACCGCGGTCTGTGGAACGAAGAATCTCGAGCTCGTGAGATCGCTCGGAGCCGATCATGTCGTGGACTACACCCAGGAGGACTTCACTCGGAACGGCAAGACATACGACGTCATCTTCGACGCGGTCGGCAGGCACTCGTTCATGCGCGGCAGACGCTCGCTCAAGCCGGGCGGGATCTACGTCGAAACAGATCTGGCGTCCGCGTGGCACGTTCCTCTGCTGGCCCTTTCGGCGATGGGAATCGGCGACAAGAGGGTGAAGCTCGGGATAGCTCGATACACGAAAGAGGACGTCCTCTTCCTCAAGGAGCTGATCGAGGCTGGGAAGTACCGGGCGGTCATCGACCGGCGCTACCCGATGGAGCAGGTGGTCGAGGCGCACAGGTACGTCGAAACGTGGCAGAAGACAGGAAACGTCGTCCTGACAGTCAGCGGCGACCGCGGGACCTGAGCAGGCCGTCGAAGTCGCCTGCAGCATCCCGAGCGCGAGTCCGCTTCGAGCGACATTCCTGATCACTCGCACGTGCAGGGCAGCCCGAGCTGGGCCGAGCTAGGCGGATGTGCGAGCCACAAGCCGGTCGGCCTGACGCCATTGCCGCCCGGCAACGACACTACGTTCTCATGGTGTTGCATTCCCCGGCCGTCAGCTACGCCAGTGTCGTCCGTGTCCACCTCGCACCCGGTCTTGGACAGCTGCCGCTTGCCCGCCTCACGCCCCAGCACGTGCAGGCCCTCCTCAACGCGAAGTCGGCGTCGGGACTGTCACCTCGCACGGTCGGCTATCTCCGGGCGGTCCTCCGCCAGGCACTGCGACAGGCGGAGCGCTGGGGGATGGTGACCCGCAACGTGGCGAGGCTAGCCGAGCCGCCACGCGTGCCGCACCGAGAGGTGAGCCCGCTCTCAGCGGAGGAAGCTCGGCGTTTCCTCGAGGCGATCCGGGGTGACCGGCTCGAAGCGCTCTACCTGGTCGCCCTCGGCGTCGGCCTCCGCCAGGGCGAGATCCCTGGTCTCGCCTGGAGCGACGTCGACTTGGACTCGTCGACACTGACCGTCCGCCATGCACTCCAGCGGATCGACGGGGCTCTCGTCTTGGTCGAGCCGAAGTCCGCCACCAGCCGCCGGGTGATCGCCCTCCCGGCGTTGGTCCGTGATGCCTTTCGGGCGCACCGGATCCGTCAGCGCACCGAGCGGCTGCTTGCCGGCTCGCGCTGGCACGATGACCCGCGCGGCCTCGCGTTCACGACGACCGTCGGAACACCAATGGACGGGATCGCCGTTACTCGTCGGTTCCAGACGGTCCTTAGAGATGCCGGACTCCCGCGCCAGCGGTTCCATGATCTTCGTCACGCCTGCGCTCCTCCTCGCCCAAGGTGTCGCGCCGCGGGTGGTCATGGAGACGCTCGGCCACAGCCAGATCAGCCTGACCCTCAACACCTACAGCCACGTGATCCCGGCCCTCGGCCGTGCGGCCGCCGATCAGATGGACGCCGTGCTTGGGCCACGCTCCGCCGACATCGCCACGGGCTGATTCCCGCAGGGGTCAGCCCAGGGGTCAGACGGGGTCCAGATCGCGCAGCTGCCGACCACAGTGGACGGGTTCGCGGGTGAACGTGTGGAGCCGACACTCGGATTTGAACCGAGGACCTGCTGTTTACGAAACAGCTGCTCTACCGCTGAGCTATGTCGGCGCCGATCAAGAATAGCCGATGCTCAAGGACATCAGCTATTCGTCCCCACGGAATCACCCATGGCATCGTGCTCAAACCGTTGGCACAACGCTCGAACAGCTGATAACTGTCGGACGCGAGGTCGAGATCCTCGTCGGGACGAGAACGGTCGTTCGATTCCGTGGCACGACCCTCGCGGTCCGATACCTGAAACTGAGCCCTGTTTTCGTCGCAGACGGGCGCGCAACGAACGTTGAGGTCACGCCTGAAAGGACATGCCCACGCCCAACACCTGTCGGGCGCGCCACCACAGATCCTCCATCACCTGTCCGGAGCGCGGCGACCCGGGCATCAGGCTGATTGGGACGAATCATGCCCAACAGGGCCGTCCCACGCCTCATTGGACGAGTTCATGTTGCATCGCCCACAGGGCGGCGGCGGCGCGCGTCGATACGTCGATCTTCGTGTAGACGTGTTGGATGTGGTGGTCGGCCGTCTTCGGTGAGATGTACAGCCGGTCCGCGATCTCGCGGGTCGTGAGACCCATCGCAGCCAGGCGAAGCACCTCGACCTCGCGCCGCGAAAGCCCGCCCGGGCCTCGGGTTCGTGGGGCCGGGGTCGTCGCCCGTTGGTGGCCGGCTGCGGTGAGCACGGCGTCCGCGACGGCCTGCTCGAACACCCCTCGTGAAACCAACTGACGCAGCTCGGTCGCGGCGTCGTCGGCGGAGAACGCGGGGCGATCGCTTCGCTCGGTCGTGAGTCCGACGTAGACGTCCACGGCGGCAAGCAAGCGACCCGCGCGATCGGTAGCATCCGCCCGCAGTCCCTTGTGATAGCCCGACCCGTCGGCCTTCTCGTGGTGCGCGGCCGCGAGCGGGTTCAGGGCGGCGAGGGCCGGCGAGCGGCCGAGCATTTGTTCGGTGAGCATCGGGTGGAGCTGGACGCGATCGAACTCGGCGCGCGTCAGGGGACCGCGCTTGTCCAGAATCGAATTCGGGATCGCGGTCGTGCCGAATTCGTGCAGCAGGGCCGCCCTGCGGAGCGCGGCGATCTCCTGTTCCGTGGCTCCGTACAGCCTGCCGGCGTCGGCGCCGAGCTGGGCGCAACGCCGGCTGTGGCCGGCCCGGTAGGGCGATTTCAGGTCGATGAAGTCGGCCGCCACCGTGAGGGCCGCGTCCAACCCGGCGCCCTCCAGGGTGCGGCGGGGTTCCGGTTCCAGGTCGAGGACCGCCTCCCACGGCTCCATCCCGTCGACCTGGTCGAACCACCGGCTCCCGTGCGCGACGAACAGGTCGGCGAGGTCCGGGTCGTACGTCCGGTCGCGACGCTCTCGGGCGGCCGCAATCGCCTCTGCCGGTGAGGATCGGCGGCCGATCGCCTCCATGTCGTGGGTGAGGTGCACCACGCGCATCGCCAACGGGATCTGCTTGCCTTTCGCGTGCGTGGGGTAGCCGTTGCCGTTCCAGCGCTCGTAGGTGAAGCCGAACGCTGCCCGGACATCGGGCCCGAGATCGAGCCGTTGGATCAGCATGTCGCCCACTTCGCAGCCCGTCGCGAAGTTGTGGACCGCCCAGTCGTGCGCGCCTGCCTGGAGCGCCCGCACGATCTCCGCGTGCTCCTCCGGCGGATGGCCGGCGGTCGCGGATGCCACCATCGTGCGCCCGACATCGGCCGGGTCGGCCGCGTCCATCACGAGCGTCTGGGCAAGGATGGCGATGTCGTCCCCGAACACGGACGCGACCTCGTGCGCGTGCCCGGTGCACCCGACGTAGCGCAGCAGCGCCACCCAGTACGCGGTCCGGCGCAGTTCCTCGTCGAGGCCCGCCTCCTCGCACAGCGCCATCGCATGCAGGCAGGACCGAAGCTGCGAGTCGAACGGCTGGCCGAACGCGTTGTCCTGCGCCAGGGCGAGCGTCGCGACGAGCTCTCCCAGGCGGAGCGGGTGAGCGGAAATGGGGAACCCTCCCGATGTCAGGCGGCACCCGACGCCACAACGATACACGCGCCGACCGACCACGATAGGGAGAGCGCCATGAACGAGCTGTGCGGCAAGGGTGCCGGAGACCTGGCCAGGATGATCGCCACCGGCGAGGTGACGTCGACCGAGGTGATCGAGGCCCACCTGGCCCGCATCGCGGACGTCAACCCAGACGTCAACGCGGTGACCGTGACGCTGGCCGACGAGGCGCGCGCAGCTGCCGCCGCGGTCGACCGCTCGGTCGCTGCCGGCGAGCCGCTCGGACCGCTGGCCGGCGTCCCGTTCTCGGTCAAGGAGAACATCGACGTGGCCGGCTCGGCCACGACCTGGGGGGTTGCCGCCCTCGCCGGGCAGATCGCCTCGTCCGACGCGCCGATGGTCGCCCGGCTGCGCGAAGCCGGCGCCATCCCCTTCGCTCGCACCAACCTGCCGGACTTCGCGTTCCGCTGGCACACCGAGAGCGGCAGGGCCGGCCACACCCGCAACCCATGGGACCCGGCCCGCACGCCGGGCGGTTCCTCCGGCGGCGAGGCCGTCGCGCTGGCGACCGGCATGTCGCCGCTCGGACTCGGCAACGACCTCGGTGGCTCACTGCGGATCCCTGCGCAGATGTGCGGGATCACGGCGATCAAGCCGTCGCGCGGACGCGTGGCCGAAGGTGCCGTCACGGAGCCGGCGGTCCAGCCGATCTCGATCCAGATGACGATGTCCGCCGGCCCGATGGCCCGCCGCGTCGCGGACCTGCGGCTGGCACTGGGGATCCTGAGCGCTCCGGACGCCCGCGACCCGCGCTGGGTGCCGGCGCCGCTGCAGGGCCCGGCCGTCGATGGGCGGATTCGGGTGGCCGTCGTCCGTGACCCGCTCGGCGCCGGGATCGACCCGCACGTGCGCGCCGGGATCGACCGCGCCGCCGGCTGGCTTTCCGACGCCGGTTACGAGGTCAGCGACGCCGAACCGCCGCAGATCGGCGAGGCGACCGCGGCGTGGGTCAACGCGATCTACGCCGACGTCGACACGATCTGGCCGCACATGGAGCCGATCGCCGGAGCCGGCGTGCGCGCCTTCATCGACGCCTGCCGCGCGACGGGCGTGTTCAAGCCCGTCGACCAGGCAGCGCAGCTCGCGGCGTGGATCGCCGTGTACCAGCTCGGCGCCGCCTGGGGGCAGTTCCTCCAAGAGCACCCGGTCGTGCTCTCCCCGGTCAGCTGTGAGCGTCAGTGGCTCGTCGGCGACGACATCTCTCGCGTCGGGGAGATCGCCACGGCGATGCGGATGGTCGTGCCGGTCAACATCCTCGGGCTGCCCGGGTGCGCCGTGCCTGTCGGCGCGGACGACGGTCTTCCGCAGGGCGTGCAGCTGATCGGTGACCGGTTCCGAGAGGACCTCGTGCTGGACGCGGCCCAGGCGATCGAAGATCGGGCGCCGGTCCTCACGCCCATCCAGCCGCGGGTGGCGGTCACGGCGTAGGGCCCTGCCGACCCAGCGCTAGACCGCCATCGGTCGTGTCGCGTGGCGCGCTCGCGGCTTCGAGCAGACATCCAGCAAGAATCAGGAGGCAAGTGCCATGAAGGACTCACCCATCAAGGTCGGGGTCATCGCTGAGCAGACCGGTCCACTCTCGTTTATGGGCATCGCTGATGCGAACGTGGCCAGGATGGTGATTGATGACATCAATGCCAATGGAGGCCTGTTGGGGCGGCAGGTCGATCTCTACCTCGAGGACGGTGAGACGACCGACAGTGTCGCCGAGGCCAAAGCTGCAAAGCTCATCGAGCAGGATCACGTCGATGTGATCTTCGGCGGCATCTTCAGCTCCACGCGGCAGGCGATCAAGAGTTCGGCCGTCACGAAAGGCAAGAGGCTCTACATCTATCCGGAGCAATACGAGGGTCAGGAATGCGACCCGCTCATTTTCTGTACCGGCCCGGTGCCGGCGCAACAGGTTGAACCGCTGATTCCCTGGTTGATGCAAGAGACGGGGGCGAAGAACTTCTATTTGCCGTCGGCCGACTACATCTGGCCTCGTGTGCTGAACAAGAGCGCCCGTCAGGTTGTCATCGCGAACGGCGGCACGATCGTTGGCGAGGAGTACTTTCCCCTCGATCACGCCGACTACAACAAGACGATCGAAAAGATCATGTCCAGCGGCACGGAAGTGGTCTTCAACACGATCGTTCCGCCTGGCCTCACGCCATTCCTCGAGCAGCTCTACGACGCTGGCTTCACGAAGCGAGGCGGGCAGATCATCTGCACGTATTTCGACGAGAACTTCCTGAACCTCGTGCCGGCCGAACAGGTGGAGGGGCTGTACAGCTGCCTCGACTACTATCAGGAGGTCAGCGATCCGTTCAGTCAGGAACTGCTCGGGAAGTACAACGAGCGCTTTCCGGGCAGCGCCATGTTCACGGCAGGCAGCGGGTGTTCAGGCCACTACCGGGCCCTGAAGCTCTGGGAGGCTGCTGTGAACGAGGCGGGCTCCCTCATCCAGGAAGATGTCATCAAGGCACTCGACCACGCAAAGCTTGCCGTGGGGCCGGGTGGTCCGGCCGAAATGGTGCCCGGTCAGCATCACGTTCGCATGAACATGTACATCGCCCAGGCGCAGAACGGCAAGTTCAAGATCGTCAAGAATCTGGGGGTCATCGATCCCAAGGAATGCGTGCAAGGCACAAGCCAAGCAATCTAGATTCCCACCGACTGAATGTGAGACGGAGCGCAAAAGGTGCGCTCGAATCCTGGCGGGCGCGCACCGAAGCCTGTTCCAATCAGCCCGGGGCGGTGGGCTCCGTTCAAGACGGCGTCGGCAAGGCCTGATTCGGTATAAGTGTGCCCGTTTGTATGGGCCTGCCAAGCACGATAGGACTGCGCACACCGGCGGAGACTTACGAAAACAGCTGCTCTACCGCTGAGCTATGTCGGCGATGCGCTGGGGGATTGTAGCGCAGCCAGTGCCCGACCCCTCTCTCGGTGGCTGGTGGCCGAGGACCCCTACGGAGTGAAGGCGAACGAGCTGACCACGATCTCCGCCGGACTGCCGTCGGTCGGCGCGGCGCCTCCGAAGAGCCACAGATTCAGGCGGACCCGCTCGTCGCCCGCCTTCGGTACGTCGCTGCCGGTGTACGCGTACGACCCGATCTGGTTCCCCGAGGCGTCGAAGCTCTGCCAGCTGATCCGGTCCGGCCGCCAGGTGAACCGGTGGGTCGAGGTGGCCGTCGCAGGCTGGGTGAACCGTGTCAGGTGGCCGGGGCTGCCATACGGCTGCACGACGTACTGGGCGTTGGTCCGGTCGGCGGCGTTGCCCCACCGGGAGAACTCGATGTCGATCTCTCGGTGGGCGTACGGGGCCTTGTCGCTCCAGGTGAAGAGGCCCAGGACCACGTTGGGGTCCAGCACGTCCACCCGCGAGGCGATCGTGAAGGTGTACGTACCGTAGCCAAAGCTCGTTGGGGCGATGATCTCGGCACACGTCCACGTGCCGCTCGCGTCCTTCGCGATACGCAAGTGGAGAGCCCCGGCATCGACGAAGACATTCGCGGCACTGAAGCGGTTGGGCCCCGGACCGACCGCACTCCGGCTGGTCTTGATGTCCCACGTCAGGCCGCTCCACG
>JBGPMJ010000008.1:0-22099 GCA_041486935.1 Candidatus Limnocylindria bacterium
CTCCACCTCCAGGACGAGAGCGGCGAGTACGACCGTTCGGCCGGCCGCTGGCCGGCCTGCGCCAAGACGTGCCCCGGCCACGCCATCATCTTCGGCGACCTCGACGACCCCGAGAGCGAGGTCTCGAAGATCCTGCGCGAGCGCAACGCCGTCCGGCTCAAGGAGGAGCTCGGCACCGAGCCCTCCGTCTACTACCTGCTGTGAGAGGAGGCCGGCGATGACGCTCAAGCGAGCTTTCTGGACCGTCGGGATCCTCGGCCTGGTCCCGCTCGGGATCGGCTTCTACCTGCGCTTGACCACGGGCCACGAGCTGGCCAACTACGGCTCGATCATCCCCTGGGGCCTGGGGGTGGCCGAATACATCTACTTCGTGGGCCTCTCGGCCGGCGCCTTCCTGCTCTCCTCGCTCGTGTACGTCTTCGGCGTGAAGCGCTTCGAGCCGATCGGCCGCCTGGCCGTCTTCACGGCGATCATCTCGCTGCTGCTGGCGCTGCTCGCGATCTGGGTCGACATCGGCCACATGGAGCGCTTCTGGTACGTGTTCGTGTATGCCAACTTCACCTCGCCTATGGCCTGGATGATCTGGCTCTACACGATCTACTTTGTCCTGCTCATGGCCGAGTTCTGGCTGCTGATGCGACGCGACCTCGCCGTCGCCCGCGCCCTTCCCGGGTGGCGGGGTCGTGTCGCGTCGGTCGCCGGCCTCTGGTCCCGCGATACGTCCGACGCCGGCCTCGTGCGCGACATGCGCTGGGTCAAGGTCCTGGCGGCGATCGGCGTTCCCCTCGCGATCATGTTCCACGGCGGCGTGGGCGCCCTGTTCGGCGTCCTCGCCTCGCGACCCTACTGGCACTCCGGCCTCTACCCGATCATCTTCCTCGTCTCCGCCCTCGCCTCCGGCGGAGCGCTCCTGGCGGTGGCCAGCGCGGTCTTCCAGGAGGGGTGGCGGGCGCACCGGCAGATGCTGGTCGACCTCGGCCGGGTGGTCCTGGGCCTGCTCCTCCTCGATGCCCTGCTCCAGTTCTCCGAGATCCTGGTCGGCCTCTACGGCGGCGACAAGGGCTTCGTGGAGAGCCTGCAGCTGGTGCTGTCGGGTCCCTACTGGTGGGTCTTCTGGATCGACCAGATGGTTCTCGGCCTGGCCTTCCCCGTCATCGTGCTGGCTTCCCGCCTGCACCTCGACCCACGCTGGGTGACGGCCGCCTGCGCCGGGGTTGTGCTCGGCTTCATCGGCGTCCGGCTGAACATCGTCGTGCCGGGGCTCTCCGTCGAGGAGATCCACGGCCTGACCACCGCGATCGCCGACCCGCGCGTGAGTCCCACCTATTTCCCGAGCAATTTCGAGTGGCTCGTGGCCGTCGGAATCGCCGGGCTGGGGTTCGTCCTGTTCGGCCTGGGCGAGATCTTCCTGCCGCTCAGCCGCCACCTGCAACCCGACACGAGCGTCCAGGGAGAAGCCCGATGAGCACCACGAACGTCTCTCGCCGGCGCTTCCTGAAGACCGCCACGGCCATCGGCGGCGGCCTGGCGGGCACGGCCATCGGCTCGGCCACGGCCGGGCTCGTGCGCGCGGCGGACGGCCCGTCTCCCGGTCCGGCCGAGCTCGACCGCCGCTTCGGTCGCGACGCCGGCGAGTGGATCGCCTCCTGCTGCAACGCCTGCGGCGGCCAGTGCGGCATCTTCGCCCACGTCGTCGAGGGCAAGGTCGTCAAGATCGAGCCGAACCCCTGGAACCCCAACAACTACTCGAACATCTCCAGCGACTTCTTCGCGAACTACGACCCGGCGGTCGGCGTGCGCGACGGCGCCGCCATCTGCCCCAAGGGCAACGCCAGCATCTTCGGGCTCTACGACCCCGATCGGGTCGCCCGGCCGATGAAACGCACCAATCCCAAGAAGGGCCTCGAGGAGGACCCGGGCTGGCAGGAGATCGGCTGGGACCAGGCGCTCACCGAGATCGCCGACCGGCTCCGCCCGCTGCGCGAGTCCGGCCATCCCGAGGAGCTGCTGTGGTGGAGCGAGGACCATTCGTTCACGCACCCGCAGCAGGACTTCTGCGCGCTCTTCGGCACGCCCAACTACTCCAACCACTCGAACCTCTGCGACGTCGCGCGCAAGGCGTCGTTCAAGATGGTCATGGGCGATGAGCGGCCGCTGGCCGACTTCGTGCAGTCGAAGTACATCCTGCTCTTCGGCTGGAACCCGACCTCGGCCATCAAGTGGGTGTACCTGCCACGGATCCTGACGAAGGCGCTGGAGGGCGGTGCGCGCCTCGTCGTCGTCGACCCGCACCTCTCCGACACGGCTGCCAAGGCCCAGGAGTGGGTCCCCATCCGGCCCAGCACGGACGGCGCGCTGGCACTGGCCATGGCCCGCGTGATCATCGGCGAGCGCCTCTACGACGAGGCCTTCGTCAGCACCTGGACGGCCGGATTCGACAAGTTCCGGGGCCTCACCAACCTCGCCACGCCACGCTGGGCGGAAGAGATCACCTCGGTCCCCGCGAAGACGATCGAGCGCCTGGCCGTCGAGTTCGCGACCACGAAGCCGGCCCTGGCCGACGTCTGGTCGGGGCCCGGCCAGCACACCAACGGCGTCCAGGGCGGTCGTGCCATCGCGCTGCTCAACGCCCTCGTGGGCACCTTCGACCGGCCCGGCGGGATGATCATCCCCGACAAGCGCGGCTCGAAGTGGAACCAGGCGGAGCCGGAGACGCCGATCACGGCGGCGCGCTTCGACGGTCTCGGCGATTTCCCGTTCGGCCACAGCTCCGGCGTCTACGGCCGCGGCTTCGAGCGGCTCCTCGACGATTCGGGGCCCTACCAGCCGAAGGCCGGCATGTGCGTCTTCCAGAACCTCGTCATGTCGGGACCCGGCAGCTCCAAAGTGGCCCAGGCCCTGGCGAAGCTCGAGACGTTCGTCGTGGTCGACACCCACGTCAGCGAGACGGCCTTGCTGGCCGACTACCTCATCCCGGGCACGCACTTCCTGGAGCGCTATGACCTGAGCTCGCACTGGGTGACCTGGTCGGCGCTGGGGCTGCGCCAGCCCGTGATCGGCGCCGAGCAGCCACAGACGTCGCCCTACCCGTACCGGGGCGGGATCTTCGGGCAGATGGCCGAGTACGAGTTCGTGGCGGCCCTCGGCCGCACGCTCGGCCTCAAGGACAAGGCGGGCAAGGACTACTTCAGCGTCGGCGCCGTCTCCGGCGAGCCCGTGGACGACCTCACGGCGTGGTACGAGGAGGAGCTCTCCAAGGAGCTGAAAACGGGCGCCCCGGGCGTGACGCTGGAGGAGATGAAGGCGCTGCCCGGAGCGGTCTGGGTGGACAAGGGCGGCACGCGCTACGCGAAGTACGCCGAGCCGGTCAAGTCGAAGTTCGTGGCCGATCCCGACGGCACGGTCTGGGACAAGCCCGCCGGCGACGAGACGCGCAAGCAGCTCGGCATCCTCGTCGACGGCACCCTGTGGACGGCCCCGGAGTCCGAGGGCGGCGTGGCCGTCGGTCGCACCATCGCCGGCCAGGTCTTCTACACCGACGGCGACAAGCTGCTCGACGGCCCCAAACTCGAGGGCAAGAAGCCCAAGCAGATCGGCTACGCCTTCGGCGGCAGCGACCCGCGGCGCGGCTTCATGACCAGCTCGGGCAAGGTCGAGTTCTGGAATGACAAGTACCTCGCGAAGACGGACGTCGCGGGCCGGCCGGTGGACGCCGGACCGCTGTTCCGGCCACGCGATTGGCTGCCCGACGACGACTACCCGCTTTACCTCATCAACTGGAAGGAAGCGAGCCACACCCACACGCGCTCGCAGAACAACCCCCTGCTGGTGCACCTGAAGCCCTCCAATCCGCTGCGCATGCATCCGGACACGGCCGCCCGCTTCGGGATCGCCGACGGGGCCGAGGTGATCGTGGAGTCGCCCCACGGGTCCGTGCGGGCCACGGCCGAGGTCACCACGCGCATCCATCCCGAGGTCGTCGGCGCGCAGCATGGCTTCGGCCACACGGCGCTGGGGAAGGTCGCGAAGGGACGAGGCACGGCCTTCGGCGTCCTCAACACCATGCGCTACGATCCGCTCTCGGGCCAGGCTGCGCACAAGGAGATCTGCGTTCGCATTCGCCCGGCGTGACGGGGCGTGGGCGCCTCTAAGGCGTCGCCAGACCGCGGGATATGACCCTTGGGGATGTCGGGCGCGCCCGGGAAGGCGCCTGCGCGTCGACGACCGGCAGGCGCCGGCCCCCGAGCGACGCCGCCGCGAGCGCCGCCACCGGCACGAGTTCGGCCACGATCCGCCGCAGCCGCTCGATCGTCTCGGGTGCGAGGGAGTAGTAGATCCACGTGCCACGACGCTCGGAGCGGACCAGGCCCGCCTCCCGAAGGACCCGGAGGTGGTGGGAGACGGTCGGCTGGGCGAGGTCGATGCACACGGTCAGGTCGCAGGCGCAGGTCGCGCTCTCGGCGCTGAGCTGGCGCACGATGGCCAGGCGGGTGGGGTCGGCCAGCGCCTGGAGGAGGCGGGCGTCGGGGTCGGTCGTGCGCGTCATCGAGGTCATGATATAGGCTGCCGTCAATATTGACAACGGTCTATCTATAACGTAGATTCGCAGCCGATCAACCCGACCACGTACGCCTGGGAGCGAACGATGAACCTCACCCTTCCGGCCGGGGCTGCTAGCCCGTGACCGACGCCTTCGTGGCAGGGGTCTTCGCCGGCCTGGGCATCGCCATCCCCGTCGGCGCCATCGCCGTCCTCATCATCGAGACGGCCGTGCGCCACGGTTTCGGCGTGGGCTGGGCGGCCGGCGCCGGCGCCGCCACCGCGGATGGGTCCTACGCGCTCCTGGCCGCCTTCTTCGGGACCGCCATCGCCGATCTGCTCGCGCCCTGGCAGACGCCCCTGCGGCTGCTGGCCGTGGCAGTCCTCGTGGTCATCGCCGTGCGCGGCCTGCTCGCTCTGCGCAACGGTCGCGCCGGCGCCCGCGACGAGGACCCGCCGACGATGCGCCGTGCCTACCTCGTCATCACCGGACTGACGCTCATCAACCCCATGACGGTGGCCTACTTCGCCGCCCTCATCCTGGTCCTGCCCGGCATCGCCGACGATCCGGCCTCGAAGATCGCGTTCGCCGTCGCCGCCTTCCTGGCCTCGCTGGCCTGGCAGACCGTGATCGTCGGGTTCGGCGCCCTGCTCCACCACCATGCCGGCGGCCGCCTGCGCACCGCCACGTCGCTCCTCGGCAGCGCCATCGTCCTCGGTTTCGCCGCCCGCATCGTCCTCGACGTCCTCAGCGCCTAAGCACCAAGGAGAACCGACCATGACCGACCAGCTCACCAAGCTCGTGCGCGAGCGCTATGCCTCGGCCGCCCTCTCCGTTCTGATCCCCGACGCCGCGCCCTGCTGCGCCGACGAGGGCGAGGCCTTCGGGGCCGGCCTCTACGACGCGGACGCCGACACGCTGCCCGAGGCGGCGCGCCTGGCCAGCCTCGGCTGCGGCAACCCCATCGCGGTCGCCGAGCTGCACGACGGCGAGCGCGTCCTCGACCTCGGCTCGGGCGGCGGCATCGACGTGCTCCTCTCGGCGCGGCGCGTGGGCCCCACGGGCCGCGTGTTCGGCCTCGACATGACCGACGAGATGCTCGCCCTGGCCGTCCGCAACGCGGCCGAGGAAGGGGCCACCAACGTCGAGTTCCTGCGCGGCAGGATCGAGGCGATCCCGCTCCCGGCTGCGAACATCGACGTGATCATCAGCAATTGCGTCATCAACCTGTCGGTCGACAAGCCGGCCGTCTTCGCCGAGATGGCGCGCGTCCTGCGGCGGGGCGGGCGCATCGGTATCAGCGACGTCGTGGCCGACGACGAGCTGACGCCCGCCCAGCGCGCCGAGCGCGGCAGCTACGTCGGCTGCATCGCCGGCGCCCTATCGTTCGCCGAGTACCGGGCGGGACTGGAAGGGGCCGGCTTCCGCGACGTGACGGTGACCCCGACGCACGCGGTCGCCGACGGCATGTGGTCGGCCATCGTGCGCGCCGTGCGCACGGACGCGCCGGTCGCGTCGGCCGGCGCGGCGCCGGCGCTCCCCGCCGTCGAGGGCACGGCCGCCTGCTCCTGAGGCAGCGCCCGCCGGCCTCGTCCTAGCCGTCGAGCGCGGCGGCCTCGACGCAGATGGCGACCACCCCGAGGCGAGCGAGGCGGTCGAAGGTCGGGCGGCGGCGGACGGTCCAGGCGGCCAGGTGCAGCCCGGCCTCGCGGCACAGACGAGCGCTGGCCGGCGTGATGGCGTGCCATTCGGCGGAGACGCCGGCACAGCCGAGGTCCAAAGCCGCGGCGATCACCGGGCCGCTCAGCGCAACGACGTTGAGCCAGCGCGGCCAGCGGGGAGCCATGTCCGCCAGGGCCCGCAGGGCGCGGGGCTCGAACGAGGAGACGACGGCCCGCTCCGGCTCCTCGCCTCTCGCACCGACCAGCACCCGCGCCACCTCGGCGTTGGGGCGCACCTTCAGCTCGATATCGAGGAAGGCCTCCCCGGGGAGCGCGTCGAGGACCGTGACCAGCGTCGGCACCTCGTGCGCGGCCAGCTCGGCGGCGGTCAGCTCGGCCACCGCCGCGTCCACGCCCTGCACGCGGCGCAGATCCTCGTCGTGGATGACGACCGGGGTGCCGTCCGCGGCGAGGAGGACGTCGAACTCGACACCGTCGGAGCGCGGGGCGGTCGCCCCGGCCAGCAGGGCCCGCAGGCCGTTCTCGGGCCCGACGCGCCAGTCGCCGCGGTGGGCCAGACGCAGGGTCATCGGGCGTCCCTGAGCATCGGGCCTCAACCGATCACGAGCTCGGCGAGGATGCCCCGGTGGTCGGAGGGGTAGAGCGTCGGATCGTCGACCGCCGGCCGGTCGAAGCAGAGACGGGCCGACCGCACCCGCACCGCGCCGGTGAGCCAGACGTAGTCGAGGCAGCCGGGCTCGCCGTCGGTGTCCATGGCCGGCGCCTGGAGCCCCGAGGGCCAGGTGACGTCCGGCTCGGCGCCGTTCGCCTCGAGCATCGCCGAGCGGAAGCCGGCCGTGACCATGCGCCGGTAGGCCGGCTCGGAGGGCTGGGCGTTGAAGTCGCCGGTGACGATCGTGGCGTCGGCCGGTGACCGCGTGGCGAGCCAGGCCAGGGTCGCCTCCACCTGGCGCAGGCGCACCGGCGCGTGCTCCTCGCCCACGAGATGGTGCAGGTGGAGGTTGACGAAGCGCAGCGGCGTTCCGTCGGGGAGGGCCAGGTCGGCCCGCCCGGCGGCGCGCTGGAGGCCGAGATCGAGGCGGTCGTCGGGCGTTTCGGGGGCCAGGCCGGGCGAGAGCGACTCGCGCACGAGGATGCTGTTGCCCGCCTCGGGCCGCCAGGCCCAGGCACGACGGACCTCGTAGCGCCCCTCCCCCGACGCGGCGAAGAGGCGATCCTGTTGCAGCGGGTAGACGACCTCCTGGAGGCCCGCCAGGTCCGGCTGGAGCGCGCCGAATTCGGCCAGCAGCAGCGGCAACCGCTCCGGCCAGCGGTCCATGAGGTTGAGGATGTTCAGGCTCAGGACTCTGAGCGTGTGGCTGGGCATCTCAGGCTCCCTGCGGCAGATGGCGCTCAGTGTTCTCTCGGTCGAAGGCCTGGAGCTCGTGCTGCGCCCGCGCCACGTCCCAGCCCAGGCGCGCCACGCCGACGGCCGCCACGGCCTCCGCGGCGGCGCGGCCGAGGTCGGGCCCGAAGCCGAGCGCCATGCGTCGCAGGACGACGTCACCGACGGTCGCCGCCCATTCCACGGCCACGGCGTGGGCGACCTCGGCGCGGATGGCGTCCGAGTCGGGCAGGAGCGGCAGCGACCACCACGGGTCGGCGTCGGCGACGGCCGCGACCTCCGCGGCACGTGCCCCATAGATCCGCCACAGGCGGTGGGCGTGCGGGCCGGCCTCCGCGGTCGGCTCGGGAGGCAGCGGGGGCCCGCCGATCACGTCGTCGGCCAGGGCGCGCCGGTCGCGGTGGCCGAGCAGTTCGTCCACGACCTCGGCCGCGATGGAGCGCCAGGCCGTCAGCTTGCCGCCGGCGACGGTCGTCAGCCCAGCCGCGCCGTCGGGCGTGTGGTCGACCAGGAGATGACGGCGCGTGACGCTGTTGGCGATCCCCTCCAGGCGGATCAGGGAGCGCACGCCGACGCTCGCCCAGAGCGGCCGACGGCCGCGCGCGGCGGGGAAGACGCGCTCGGCGCCGGCCACGAGGTAGCGCACCTCTTCTGCCGTCACTGCGGCCCGATCAGCCCCGCCCTCGACGTCGCGCTCGGTCGTGCCGATCATCGTCTGGCCCTGCCAGGGGACGGCGAAGCAGAGGCGGCGATCCTCGGGATGTTCGAAGGCGACGGCGTGCTCGGCGAGGCGCGGGTAGACGAGGTGGATGCCCTGCACGAGGCGCAGGAGCGGTGCGCGCTCCAGCCCCAGGCCGGCCAGCGTGGCATCCGCCCAGGGGCCGGTGGCGTTGATGACGCGCGGCGCCATGACGAGGGCCGTGGCGCCGTCCAGGGTGCCGGCCAGCTCCACGGCGGCCACGCGCCCGTCGCCAAGGCGGAGCCCCGTGGCCGAGACGTGGTTGCGCACCTCGGCGCCGGCCTCCTGCGCCGCGCGCAGGGCGTCGATGACGAGCCGCTCCGGCAGCTCCACCTGCGCGTCCCAGTAGAGGGCGGCTTCGCGCAGGCCGTCGAACGAGACGCCCGGCTCGAGCGCCGCCACCCGGTCGCGGCCGAGGAAGCGGTGGCGGGGTAACGAGCCGCGCGGCGAGAGCAGGTCGTAGAGGGTCAGCCCGGCGCGCAGCCGGAGCCGGTGCCAGAGTGGCTCGCGGTAGAAGGGCAGCAGGAGCGGCAGCGGCGTGACGAGGTTGGGCACGCGCCGCAGCTGCCAGGCCCGCTCGCGCAGCCCCTCGCGCACGAGACCGAAGTCGTAGTTGGCGAGGTAGCGCAGTCCGCCGTGGATGAGCCGCGTATTGCGCGCGGTGGTGCCCCAGGCGAAGTCGCGCCGCTCGACGAGGAGCGTGGAGAGGCCGCGGCGGGCCAGCTCGCGGGCGACGCCGGCGCCGAGGATGCCGCCGCCCACGACCACCGCGTCGTATCCGCGCCCGTCGAGACCGGCGGCGCCGGACGGCGTGGGCCCCGTCACGTTCGACGGCTCCGGGTCCGTGCCACCGCGTCCGCCCAGCGGTCGCGCTCGGCACGTCGCCAGCTTTCCGTGACGCGCGGCTCGAAGCGCGTGCCGACACCGACGATCCCGGCCAGCTCGGCGTCGCTCGTCCAGACCCCCGCCGCGCGGCCGGCCAGCAGGGCGGCGCCGAGGGCGGTCGTCTCCGCGATGGCGGCGCGCTCCACCGGCCGGCCCAGCAGGTCCGCCTGGAGCTGGAGCAGCAGGTCGTTCAGGGCCGCTCCGCCGTCCGCCCGGAGCGTGGTCAGGCGGGGTGCGCCACCCGCCTCGAGCGCCTCCACGAGGTCGCACGTCTGGTGGGCGATGGCGTCGAGCGCGGCGCGGGCGATGTGGGCGCGTGTCGTCCCCGCAGTCAGGCCGGTGATGGTGCCCCGTGCGTCGGGATCCCAGTAGGGCGCCCCGAGGCCGGCGAAGGCCGGCACGAGCACCACGCCACCGCTGTCGGGAACGCTCGCGGCGAGCTCCTCGACCTCGGCCGTCGAGTCGAGCAGGCCCAGCCCGTCGCGCAGCCACTTGACCGCCGCGCCGGCCACGAAGACGCTCCCCTCGAGGGCGTAGACGACGAGGGTGGATCCGTCCAAGCCATCGGTGCGGCGCTCCCAGGCGACCGTGGCCAGGATCCCGTCCGGCGGCGCGGGCACGTCTGCGCCGGTCGTCTCGAGGAGGAAGCAGCCGGTCCCGTACGTGTTCTTGGCTGTGCCGGGCGTCAGGCAGAGCTGCCCGAAGAGGGCCGCCTGCTGGTCCCCGGCCATGGCTCGGATGGGGATCGGTGCGCCGAACAGCTCGGGCTCGGTCGTCCCGAATTCGGCGTCGGTGGCCCGGACCTCGGGGAGCGCGGCCTGCGGCACCCCGAAGAGCGCCAGCTGCTCGGGCGACCAGGCGCGCGTGCGCAGGTCGAGCAGGAGGGTGCGACTCGCGTTCGAGACGTCGGTGGCGCAGGTGCGCCCGCCGGTCAGTCGCCAGGCCAGCCAGGCGTCGACGGTCCCCAGGTGCAGCTCGCCGGCCTCGGCCCGGGCGCGGCCGTCGGGCAGCGCCTCGAGCAGCCAGTCCATCTTCGTGGCGCTGAAGTAGGGGTCGAGGAGCAGGCCGGTCCGGGCGCGGACGGCGGGTTCAACGCCGCCGGCGCGGAGCGCGGCGCAGCGGTCGGCCGTGCGTCGGTCCTGCCAGACGATCGCCGGCGCGAGCGGCCGGCCCGTCCCGTCCCAGGCGACCGTTGTCTCGCGCTGGTTCGTGATGCCGATGGCGGCAACCTCATCGGCGCCCACGCCGGCTCCTGCCAGCGCCTGCTGCCCGGCCCGGACCTGGCCGGTCCACAGCGCTTCGGCGTCCTGTTCGACCCAACCCGGGTGGGGGAACTGCGAGGGTACCTCGTACTGGGCGATGGCGACCGGCCGCGCCCGGTCGTCGAAGACGATGGCGCGCGAGCTGGACGTGCCCTGGTCGAGCGCGAGGATGTGACGGGGGTTAGCGACGGTCACCGGGGGCCCGAGCCCGATCAGTGCCCGTCGCCGCCGGCCAGACCTCGGACCGCGGCGAGCATCGCGGCGGGGCCGTCGGTATCGATCATGTCCACACCAAGGGCGACCAGGCGATCGGCGGCCTCGCCCCCGGTGGCCGAGCCGCCACCGATCAGGAGCCCGCGCTCCCGCATCCCGGCGAGGAGCGCCTGCGCGTTCCACTGCCAGGGAACATCGGCACCATCGGCGCCGCAGGCTTCGATCGAGGCCAGCACGGTATCGGGGTCGGCCGTAAGTTCGAGCAGGAGGATGCACGGCAGCTCCGGCGAAACCGCCTTGGCCGAGCGGACCTCCCGCGGGTCGAAGGCGTAGATGGCCAGCCGGTCGCGCGCCGGCGAGGCCCAGGCGAGCTCTGCCACCTCGGCGCCGATGCCCGTGGACTTGACCTCGAGGGCCGCCCCGAACGGCGCTCGGTCCTCGACCCAGCGCAGGAACGCACGGAACTCGGGGATGCGCTGGCCGCGAAAGGCCTCGCCGAACCAGGCTCCAGCATCGAGCTCGCCCAAGTTGGCGAGCGTCATCTCCGACACGGGGCCCCGTCCGTTCGTGGTCCGTCCGAGCGTGGCGTCGTGCATCAGGACGAGCTGACCATCCGCGGTCTTCCGGATATCCGTCTCAGAATAGACGGCGCCTTCACGGATGGCCTGCTCGAAGGCCACGTAGGTGTTCTCGGGGGCGACGGCCGACGCGCCGCGATGCCCACCGACACGGAGTCCGATGCCCCTAGCCAGCCAGTCCATGGGTCCCTCCAGTGCTCTCGTCCAGGTGGCGGACACCGGCCATGTCGATCTCGATCCTGCGCCCTGTCTCCGCATCGAACAGGTGCAGGTGCGCCGGCTCGACGCGCACGGCGACCTCCTCGCCCGTCTTGAGGCGCGTCCCCTGCGCCGCGGGGACGAGGGCGCGGATGGAACTGGGGCCGACGTCGAGGTGCACGAGGAAATCGCGGCCCAGCGGCTCGGTCAGCGTGACGGTCGCCTTCAGGTCACCCTGGCCGACCTGCACGTGCTCCGGACGAACGCCGACCAGCAGGCCGGCCCCTCCCTCCGCGATGAGCGGCCTGGCGAACTGGTGGGCCAGCGCCCCGTCCGTCCCATCGATGGCCCAGATGTTGATCTGGGGCGAGCCGATGAACCGGGCGGAGAACAGCGACGGCGGCCGAACGTAGAGCGTCGTCGGTGCCGTCAAAGCCACGATCTTGCCGTCCGACATGACCGCGACCCGATCGGCGATGGCCATCGCCTCCGACTGGTCGTGGGTCACGAACACGGTGGTCATCTTCAGATCGAGCTGGAGGCGGCGGATCTCGGCGCGGACTTCGACGCGGAGATGGGCGTCGAGGTTCGAGAGCGGCTCGTCGAGCAGCAGGACGACCGGTTTCTTGATCAGGGCGCGGCCCAGCGCGACCCGCTGTCGCTGACCCCCCGACAGCTGATGCGGCCGGCGAGCCAGGAGGTCGCCGACGCCCATCAGGCCGGCTATCTCCTCGACCTCGCGTTCGGCCTTCTTCCGTTCGACCTTCGACGCGTCAAGCGGGAAGCGGATGTTCTCGCGCACGGTCATGTGGGGATAGATCGCATAGTCCTGGAAGACGTAGCCGATGCCGCGCCGCTGTGGAGCCATGCCGGTCACGTCCACGCCGTCGAAGAGGACCTTGCCGGTCCGGCCGCGGATGAACCCGGTGATGAAGCCGAGCGTCGTGGTCTTCCCGCAACCCGACGGCCCGACGAGGGCAACGAGTTCGCCGTCGCCGACGGTCAGGTTGAGCCCGCGCACGGCCGCGACCTGGCCGTACTCGACGGTCAGATCCTCGATGTCCAACCTCACGGTCGACTTCCTCTCACGATGATCCGCGGCATCGATGTCAACCTCTGATCGCTCCGCCCAGCCCGCCGACGCGCACGAGGCGCCGCTGCAGGATCGCAAAGACGCTCAGGACCGGCACGAGGGCAACCAGGCTCCCGGCCGCCAGCAGCGGCCAATTGATGCCGTAGCCGACCTCCTGGATGTATCGCTGGAGGGCCACCGTGTACGGTTGGGCGCTGTCCTTGTTGAACAGGATCAGCGGCAGCGAGAACGAATTCCAGCCGTCGATGAACGCCAGCGTGGCGACCACCAGGATCCCCGGCACCGCGAGCGGCAGGACGACTCTGCGCATCGTCAGCAGCGCTCCGGCACCATCGATCCGGGCGGCCTGCTCGAGTCGGACCGGGATCTGGCGGAAGGTCCCGGCCATGAGCCAGATCCCGAGCGGCGTCGATCCCGCCGCGTAGGCCAGGATCACGCCATGGGCGGTGCCGTAGAGGCCGGACGCCGAGAAGAGGATGAAGAGGGGTACGATCCGCGAGGCCGAAGGCAGGAAGCTGAGGGCCAGGATGACGATCAGCACGGCTTCGCCCGAACGCACGTTGTAGCGAGCGAGCGCGTAGCCGCCGAGCGTCGACGCCACCGCCGTGACGAAGGCCGAGGAAAGCCCATAGACCGCCGCGTTGCGATACGGGCCGAGACCGATCGCGTCCGACCCGAACAGAACGCCCGTGACATTGTCGAGGGTCAGGCTGGACGGGATGATTGAGATCGGATAGACCGCCTGGCTGCCCGGGCGAAGGGCGATCGAGATCACCCAGAGCAGCGGCAGCAGCGCGAACGCCAGCATGACCACCACGGCGGCGAGCCGCACGAGACGCTGCACGGCGGACAGGCGGACTAGCTCCACTTTCTGGCCTCGCGTCTCCACACGACCACGTACGCGACCGCGAGGGCGAGGCTGACGGTGAACAGGATCACGGTCACCGCCGCGCCCTGGCCCACGTTGCCCTTCAGCGCCGTGAGCCGATACATCTCGAGGGCCATCGTCTCGGTCTGATAGAGGGGACCGCCGCGGGTCATGGCGTAGATGAGATCGAAGGTGTTGAGCCCACTGACCAGCGCGACGAGGGCGGCCAGCAGGAACGTGGGGCGAATGGCGGGCAGGATCACCTTTCGCATGATCCGGGCGTACGAGGCGCCGTCGACCTGGCCGGCGAGGATGATGTTCGGCGGAACGTTCGCCAGCGCGCCGCTGACGACCAGCAGCACGATCCCGTAGCCGGCCCAGACATTCGCGACAACGAGAGCGGCGATCGATGTCGCCCTCTCGGTGAGCCAGCTGACGGGAGCGACGCCAGCAGCTCCGAGGACGATGTTGGCGAGACCGATGCTCGGGTCGTACACCAGGCGCCAGGTGTAGCCGATGATCACACCGGCGATCACCCAGGGGATGAGGTAGACCGCGAGCAGGGCAGACCGGACGCTTGAGGACACGGTGTGCAGCGCGAGCGCGAGGCCCGTTCCGAGGGCGAGCGAGCCGATGAGCGTTCCGCCGGTGAAGATCGCGGTGACCGCCACCACGCCGATGAATGGTGGGGCGTGCGACGACAGCACGGCCTGGAAGTTCTTGAGACCGACCTCGGGAACGTTGATCAGTCGGCCGATCGTGGCGCCGGTCGTCGAGTAGTAGAACGTCAGCAGGTATGGCAGGAGCAGGAACAGGAGCAGCAGCAACAGGGGCAGGGCCAGAAGCAGCCACGGAGTCGCCCGGCCAAGGGCTCGATTTGCCATCGGGCCGAGCGACTCCTTACTGCCTGACTACGGGCTCTGCCTAGGGCGCGAGCAGGGCATCGACGTCGGCGGCCGCCTGGTCAAGGGCATCCTTGACCGAGAGGTCCCCGTTGATGGCCTTCTGCATGCCGGTCCAGAGGATCTCGATCATGCCCGTGTACTTGGCGATGAACGGTGGGAAGTGGGCGACCTTCGCGGCCGCAGCTTCCTGGGCGAAATACGGATCGGCCTTGAACGCGTCGACCATGGCGAGACCGGAGTTACGCACCGGCACGCGGGCCCGGTCGAAGTCGAACGGGACCATGTTCGCGCCATCGGTCACGTCCGAGATGTACTGGAACGCCAGGTCCTTGTGCGGACTGTTGGCGCTGATGCCGAGCATCCAGCCGCCCGCGGTGCTTGCCGGCTTGCAGCCGTCGCAGATCGGGGGGAGCGCCGCCCCGATCGTGCTCTGGAACTTGCTCACGTCGAAATCCTTGGGCAGCTGCCCGAGGCCGTCACCGGTGTTCGCCAGCATGATCCCGGTCGCGCCGGAGAACACGTGCGCGATGATGTCGTCGGCGATCTCGCCGAGGACGGCCTTGGGCGCGTAGCCCTTGTTGACCAAGTCGACGAGCAACTGCACCGCCTTCTGGCCGCCGGCGTCGTTGAAGACGGCCTTCGTGCCGTCGGCGTTCAGGATGTTCGAGCCGGTCATGTAGAGGTATGAATAGAAGCGGTCGACGGTGCTCTCCTCGGAGGAGGCCGGGAATTCGACCGGGTTGACGCCGGGCACATTGTCCTTGATCGCCTTCGCATCGGCGAAGAGCTCAGCCCACGTCGTCGGGCCCTTCTCGGGGTCCAGGCCTGCCTTCTTGAAGACGTCCTTGCTCCAGACCATGAGCCGGATGTCGCTGTAGAACCAGACCGCGTACTGGCTGCCCTTGACCTTGGTGGAGTCGGCGAACACGGGCACGATGTCGCTCTTGTCGGCCCAGCCGCTGTAGTACGAATCGAGGTTGGCGAGGATGCCCTCGTCGACGAACTGGCCGAGCCAGATGTTGTCCAGCTGGATGATGTCCGGGATGTCGGCGACCTGGCCCGCCTGGCTCAGCTCGATCCGCTGGAACTGCGGGTCGTAGGGAGCTCCGGACAGCTCAACGGTCACGCCAGGATGGGCGGCCTCGAACTTCGCCTTTGGCTCCGGCGCCCATGGCTGGATCCGCCCGTCGGCGACGGTGTAGTTCCGCGCCCAGACCGTGAGCTTCACGGCCTCCGGGGCGGCTGTGACCGTCGGCGTCGAAGTGGCGCCGGCCGTGGTGGGACCGGGCGTCGCGGCGGGACTCGCACAGGCGCCGGCGACGATCGCGAGGATCGGCAGCAGCGCCAGCGGACGCATCTTCATGACTCCTCCTCCTTCTCCACGGGTGTGCCCCTCATGCAGCGGGCGCGACCCGGCTTGAACCAAACCGCTCGACGATAGGTGCCAGCTCGTCGATATCCTCGGCGCTGCCCACGATCAGGTGGACCAGCGACCCTGCCTCCCAGAGTCGGACCTGGCGCCCGGCCTCGCGAGCGAGGACGATGCCGGCCGCGACATCCCAGATACGAAGTCCGACCCCGAGCATGCAGCCTCCGTGCAACGCCACGTTGAGGATCGCATAGGCGGCACCCCCGACCATGCGGATCACCCGCAGCCGGACCCTCGACAGTTCCTCGATGGTCCCGATCATGACCGGGTCGAGGTCCTCCCAGCCGAACTCGAGAAAGACCCGGGCTGCCCCGGCGCGCGACGTCGACGGCTGGCAGGCCGACTCCCCCGTCGCATCACCGACGAGGATCGTCCCGGTGCCCGAGAGGGCCCGGTAGACCAGCCCCGCACTCAGATCGGCGATGGCCCCGACGAACAGCTCGCCGTCCCTCCGGCAGGCGATCGAGCAGGCCGCACCCGCCAGGCCGGTCGAATAGTTGAGCGTGCCATCGATCGGGTCGACGATCCACTGCCAGCCGTGTGAACCATTCGCACCGCCTTCCTCTTCGCCGAGAAAACCGTGGTCGGGGAACCGTTTCCGGACCTGGTCCTTGAGGTAGCGCTCGATCAAGCGGTCGGCTGGGGTCACGACGTCGAATGGGTCGCCCTTGCGCGTGGCCTCGCGGCCCGTGGATGGGTGGGTCGCGAGGCGTGAGGCTTCCAGGGCCCAATCGCGCACGGCCTCGAAGGCCAGGCGCTCGGTCTCCATTGGGCTCGTCACCTAATCCGCCCTCCCGACGTCGATGAACCCGATGGCGGCCCACTATAGGTAGGCGGTCGAGCCATTGCAAGGCTCCAATCGGGTGCCGCCATCGGCCTCCCTCAGCGTGCCGGACCGGTGGAGCCGCGCACCTGCAACGCGACCTCGACCAGCGTGACCTGAGGCTCGCCCGTGATGCTGCCTTCGATCCGGCCCAGGAGGGCCTCGACCCCGAGCCGGACGAGCACTTCGCGGGGCTGGTTGACCGTCGTCAGGTCGATGCGCCGAAGCCGAGCCATGTCCACGTCATCGAACCCGACGATCGACAGGTCCTCGGGCACGCGAACCTCCAGTGCGTCCGCGACATCGAGGAGATCGATCGCCGCGAAGTCGTTGGCGGCGAAGATCCCCGTAGCTGGATCCGGGCCAGTGAGGATCTCGCGCCAGTCGGTCCTGGCGGAGTCGATGGTGGGCTGGTCGTCGGGGGGATCCCAGGCGACGACCAACGGCTGCAGACCGGCATCGCCGGCGGCGCGAAGGAAGCCCTCGAGCCTGCGTGAATCCGCTCTGTCGCGTTGATGTGGCCCGACGAAGACCAGCCTGCGGTGCCCGAGCTCGATGAGGTGACGGGCCACGATCTCCCCGCCTCGATGCTCATCCACGGTGACGGAGTCCGCCCACGGCTCCTCGGCTGCGACGAATACGGACGGGATCTGCCCGTTGATCCTCACCCCGATCTCCGACGGACGACCGAGGAACGAGAGGAATACCAGACCGCTCACGCGGTTCTCGAGCATCAGGTCGACGGCCTGTTCCTCGCGCTCGGGAACGCCTTCCGTGGCGCAGAACATCGCCGCGAACCCGAACCGGGCGACCTCGCGTTCGACGAGCGACGCCATCTCGGCGATGAATGGGTTGCGTAGATCCCGGGCGATGATGCCGATGGTCGTGGCACGGCCCTGTAGGAGCTGCCGGGCCAGGGCATTCGGTCTATACGCCAGCTGGTCGATCGCGAGCAGGACCCGACGCCGCGTCCGCGCGGCGACCACGTCGGCGCCGCGGACGACGTTGGAGACGGTGGAGCGAGAGACCCCGGCGAGCTTGGCGACGTCCCCGAGTGTCGCCGGCCTCCTGCCGCGCTCCGTCATCGCCCGCGGCTCACTGTTCGTCGCGGATCGTGGGAAAGGCCATCATCCCCCGGAGGAGCCTCGCAGACGCCGCGACCCCCTCCTCGGGGGGGACCAGCCGGTCTTCGTGCTCGATGCTCACGATCGAGGCGCTCGTTCCACGGGCCAGGGCAGACGCGAAGGACCGCCACCACGAGGCCGCGTGCACGCCGCGACCGACCGCAGCGAAATCCCACGGGATCTGCGACGCGTCGCCCGGCCAGCGGTTGTCGAGGAGGCCGTTCAACTCCATCTCGGAGGTGTGGTAGCGGACGTCCTTGGCATGCGCGTAACCGACGAGCGGCCCGAGCCGGTCGATCACCTTGAGAGGATCCATCCGCTGCCAGAAGAGGTGGCTGGGATCCAGGTTGACTGCGATACCGGGCGCCACGGCATGGAGCCTGAGGAACGTGTCCACGTTGAAGACGTACGCGCCGGGATGCAACTCGAGACAGATCGTGAGCCGAGGGCTCGTGCGGTCGACGAGCTCGTTGATCGCTTCCCAGTACGGACGCACCCGGTTCTCCCACTGCCAGGCTGCGACCCCGGCGTAGTCCGGGAGCCAGGCGTTCGCCGCGAAATGTGGAGCCGGACTTGGCCCGGGCCCCGCTGCCGGGCAGCCGGACATGGCGACGATGCGTTGCACGCCGAGCTCCGCGGCGAGCTCGATGGTCCGGCGCAGGTCGGTATCGTGTCGCCGCGCGATCTCCTCGCTGGGATGGAGCGGGTTGCCCGACACGTTGAAGGCGGCGATGCGATAGCCACGGCCTGTGAGGTGCGCGTGCCACTCACCGCGCCCGGCTGAGGTCAGGTCCAGGGGCGAATGCCCAAGCGGCGAGTAACCGCCCGTCCCGATCTCGAGGTCCTTGACCTCGGGGACACGTCCATCCAGCCAGTCCATGAGCTCGTCAAGGGATCGGTGGATCATCCCTTCAGTGACCAGCGCGAGCCTCATGCCGTCCTCCTCCGCACACCGTTCGGTTGCATCGATGCAATGCCATGCTACCGTGGTAGGCACGGCGCCTGGACCCTTTTTTCAGCGTGCGATGGCGCCCTCGCCTGACCTTGGAGGTCTCCGATCGACACGTCGACCCTGGCGACGACGTCCGCTTCAGCGTCGAGTTCGACCCCGACTCGCGTGAAGGTGGGGGTGATCGGAGCCGGTCTCATCGCGCAGGTGATGCACTTGCACTATCTGCGCGAGCTGTCCGATCGCTTCGAGGTGTCGGTGCTATGCGACATCGCCCCCGAGAACGCGACGGCAAGCGCGGAGCGCTACGGGGTCCCGAAGACCTGTACCGACTGGCGCGAGCTGCTGCGCGAACCGCTCGATGCCGTCCTTGTGCTCACCGGTGGCAGCCATGCACCGATGGCGATCGAGGCGGCACGGGCAGGCCTTCACGTCCTCGTCGAGAAGCCGATGTGCTTCTCCACCGCAGAGGCCGAGGCCATGATCGAGGCCACGGACGAGGCCGGCGTCACCCTCATGGTGGCCTACAACAAGCGCTATGACCCAGCCTTCCTTCGGTTCCAGGAGGAAGCCTCGGCGGTCAGCGATGCCCGTTTCCTGCGCGTCACGACCCTGGAGTCACCGTTCCAGCCCTACGTCGCGCACTATCCACTGGCGCCCGTCGGGCGACTACCAGAAGCGGTGCTCGAGCGCATCCGGGCTGAGTCTGCCACGAGCATCAGTGCGGCCATCGGGGACGCGGACGAGTCCTTGCGAAGGGTCTACCACTCGGTGTTGCTGGACACGCTGGTACACGAGCTGAACACGGTGCGGGGCTTGCTCGGCGAACCGGATCGACTGGACTACGTCGACCTGCGCGAGGGCAGCGTGAGCGTGATGCTGCGCTTCGGGAGCTTGCCCGTCGCCATCCACTGGATCGACCTGCCGGGCATCGCGCGCTACAAGATGGAGTTTGCCCTGTACGCCCCGGATCGGCGGGTCACCCTGTCCTTTCCGTCGCCCTTCCTGCGGAGCGAGCCGACCATCCTCGAGATCGAGGAGGGTCAGGCCGGCGCCGCACGTTCCCGTGTCTCGCAGGAGGTCACTTCGTACGAGAGCGCCTTCAAGCACGAGCTGATCGCCTTCCACCACTGCGTGGTCGACGGCACCCCTCCGATCACCTCCGGGGGCGATGCGATGCGCGACATCGCGCTCTGCCAAGCGATCATCGAGTGCTATCGCACGGGCCGTCCGATCGACCACCCGACCCGCACGGGATGAGACGGACGACCGGATCGGATCGTTCGAGGATACCGACCTGGTGCGGGGCGACCCGCCCGGCTGCGCCCGGCGCGTCGCGACCGGGTACCCTGTAGCCGTACAAGAAGGAACGAGAGCAGCGCCGCGCGCGCCCGGACCAGGACCCCACCGGGTCGCCGTCGCCCCAGTGCCCCGGGAGGCCGCATGCGCATCCGTCTCATCCCCCGCGAAGAGCGCTTCTTCGACATGTTCGTCGAGGACGCCGCCAACGTCCTCAGCGCCGCGCGACACCTGGAGGAGATGCTCCAGACCTACGACGACGTCGAGCAGCGGGCCAAGGAGCTCTTCGCCATGGAGCACCACGGCGACGAGCTGAGCCACGCCATCGGCAACAAGCTCAACACGACGTTCGTGACGCCCTTCGACCGCGAGGACATCCACGCCCTCATCAGCGGCCTGGACGACGTGCTGGACCTCATCGAGGAGATCGCCGACACCTTCATCCTCTACCACGTGGACGCGCCGACGCCGGCCTCTGTCCAGCAGGCCACGATCATCCGCAAGCAGTGCGAGGCGATCCACGAGGCGCTCACGAAGCTGAAGAGCTTCCAGGGCCTGCAGCAGTACTGGATCGAGATCCATCGCCTCGAGAACGAGGGCGATCGCATCGCTCGGGCTGCCGTGGCCGGCCTCTTCTCGGAGAAGACGAAGGCCATCGACATGGTCAAGTGGAAGGACATCTACGCGCTGCTCGAGGACTGCATCGACAAGTGCGAGGACGTGGCCAACATCATCGAGAAGATCGTCGTCAAGCATGCCTGAAGGGGTCACGCTGATCCTGCTGGCGGTCTTTGCCCTCGCCGTCGGCTTCGACTACATCAACGGCTTCCACGACACGGCCAATGCGATCGCCACCTCCGTCTCGACCCGCGCCCTGAAGCCCCACCACGCCATCGTCATGTCGGCCGCGGCCAACTTCGTGGGCGCGCTGACGGGCACCGCGGTGGCCAAGACGATCGCCTCCGGCATCGCGCAGACGCCCGGGGGCCACGCCGGCCAGGTCGTCGTGGCTGCCGCGCTCGTCGGGGCCATCGCCTGGAACCTCATCACGTGGCGGGCGGGCATCCCCAGCTCCAGCTCCCACGCCCTCATCGGCGGGCTCATCGGCGCCACGGTGGCGGCCGTTTCGATCGGCGGCCAGGCCGGCGGGCTGCTGCTGGACGGGATCGTGATCAAGGTCGTGGTCCCGCTCGTCAGCTCACCGATCCTCGGCGTCCTGGGCGGCTTCCTGCTCATGGTCCTGCTGTTCAACGTGTTCCGGCGCATGAACCCCAGGGGCCTGAACGACGGCTTCCGGCGGCTCCAGGTGCTCTCGGCCGCGTTCATGGCCTTCAGCCACGGCTCGAACGACGCCCAGAAGACGATGGGCATCATGACCCTGGCCCTCTTCTCGGCCGGGGTCCTGGCCAAGCCGGACATCCCCGTCTGGGTCATCCTTCTGGCCGCCTCGGCCATCTCGCTGGGTACCGCCGCGGGCGGCTGGCGGATCATGAGGACGATGGGCCAGAAGGTCGTCAAGCTCGACCCCATCCACGGCTTCGCCGCCGAGACCACGGCGGCCTCGATCATCTTCGGCGCCTCGCACTTCGGTATGCCCGTGTCGACCACCCACGTCATCTCCTCGGCCATCATCGGCGTGGGCTCGAGCGACCGGTTCTCCGCCGTGCGCTGGGGGATCGCCGGCAACATCGTCTGGGCCTGGATCCTGACCATCCCCCTCAGCGCGTTCGCGGCGGCCGTGGGCTGGGTCGTGCTGAACGCCGTGCTGGGGTAGCGCCCGACGCAGCTGCGCATCTCACTACGTGACTCCTCGGCACGTTGACATCTCAGTCATTCTTGAGACATCATGTCGTGAGAGATGCCACCTGGAGATGGCCTGACGATGCGAGTTCGCGCGCTGCTCCTGCGTCTCGAGGACTTCCGCCTCCTGCCGCTCTTCGTCGCGCTGAGCATGGCGACCGGGGTCGCCATCGGGAACGTCCTGTCGATCTCGGACTTCGCCCTCACGCCGCCGATCGAGGCGCTCAAGGCGATCGCCGCGGGTACGTTCGATCTCTCCGTCCCCAACGCGATCAGCCTCGGCGTCCCGATCGGGCTGTTCGCCATGATGTACCCGGCGATGACGAAC
>JBGPMJ010000009.1:0-21303 GCA_041486935.1 Candidatus Limnocylindria bacterium
ATCATGATCGCGTCGCGCGTGCCGGAGACGATCAGGTCGAGCTCCGAGTCCGCCAGCTGGCTGATGGTCGGGTTGACGACGAACTCACCGTCGATGCGGCCGATGCGCACGGCGCCGATCGGACCGTGGAAGGGGATCTCGCTGATCGTCAGCGCCGCCGACGCGGCGACCGTGCCGAGGATGTCCGGGTCGTTCTCCTGGTCCGTGGAGAGGACCGTGATGACGAGCTGGACATCGTCCTTGTAGCCCTCGGGAAAGAGGGGGCGGATGGGGCGGTCGGTCAGGCGGGCAGCCAGGATGGCCGCCTCCGAGGGACGCGCCTCGCGCTTGATGAAGCCGCCGGGGATCTTGCCCGCGGCGTACATGCGCTCCTCGAAGTCCACGGTGAGCGGGAAGAAGTCGAGGCCCGCGCGGGGCTCCGAGCGGTTGGCCGTGCCGAGCACGAGCGTGTCACCGTAGCGGACGGTGACCGAGCCGCCCGCCAGCCGGGCGAGCCTGCCTGTCTCGATGGTCAGCGTGCGACCACCGAGCTCCGTGGTGAGTGTGACTGACATCAGTCCTCCAATGGCCGGAGGACGGACCTGGCAGGTCGGGCGGGAGTGGCGACTTCGCAGCGAAACGCCCGGAGCGATGGCCCCGGGCCGTTCGAGCGGGGTGTCCCGCCGGCGGCTCCGACTAGCGGCGGAGCCCCAGCCGTCCGATGACGGCGCGGTAGCGGGCGTTGTCCTTGCGTACCAGGTACGCCAGGAGTCGACGGCGCTGCCCGACGAGCTTGAGGAGGCCGCGGCGCGAGTGGTTGTCCTTGGGGAAGCGCTTCAGGTGCTCGGTCAGATCCCTGATCCGCTCCGTCAGGAGCGCGATCTGGACCTCCGGTGAGCCCGTGTCGCCGTCCTTGACGGCGTACTCGGTGATGGTGGCTTCCTTCGATTCCCGCGTCAGCGGCACCCGGTCCTCCGAACGTTCTACATCTACATCAAACTCGGCGGAGTCTAACAGGCGTTCCGCGGCACGGCAAACGATCCTATTCTCAGTAGCAACCTCATGGCCGACTCGAGCGTACCTCCATAGGGCGCCAGCCAAGCTGGCGGTCGGGACGCGTCGAGCCGAAGCCAGATGGTGTCGCTGCCCCGAGCACCGCCGTGCTGATGCGACAGACCCGCCCGCAGCGGTTCGCCAAGTAGTTCAGGCTTGGGGATCACCCAGCAGCTGGCTGCGAAAGGTGAGATCCCGAGGCAGACCGCGGTCTCGTAGTTCTGATCGCGAAACTGCTGGAAGACGTACTCGCCGCTCTTCCAAAGGCTCGAGAACTTGATCTCGACGCGACGCCCTTCGATGATCCTGTCAGCGTCAGTGTCCGGGGAGTTCCGGACGGAGAGGCCCTTTCGAATCGCAAACTCCGAGACGAGTCGCTCCCCGATGGCGCCTTTCTGGCGAGACGGCCGACTGAGGATCCAGGCGAATGGGCTGCCCGCCCATGGATCAGCCTCGGGGTCGAAGTAGTCTTCGAGGATGCGCCCGGAGATCTCGCTGAGGAGCTGGAGATCAGGGTCCCGTCCTGCCGCCAAGATCAGGACGCTGCGAGCTGCGCGATGAGGTCATCGTCACAACCGTCGGCGTACTCGATGCCTCCGAAGGCTGCGAAACGCTTTCGCATCGTGATGATTGCCTCTGCGTTGTTGTCGACCATAAGAAAGCGTCGACCCGCTTCGTATGCCGCTGCCCCAGTCGTCCCACTCCCGGCGAAGAGATCGGCGATGAGGCCCTCCGGGGGTGACGAGGCAAGGACGGCTCTCCGAACGATGCCGATGGGCTTCTGCGTGGGATAGCCGGTTCGCTCTCGACCGGCTGGTGGAACGATCGTGTGCCACCACGTGTCGGTGGGCAACTTGCCGCGCGCCGCCTTGTCGTGACCGACGAGAGCCGGCGCCATGTACGGGATCCGATCGACGGCATCGGGATCGAAGTAGTAGCGATCTCGGTTCTTGACGTACAGCAGGATCGTGTCGTGCTTGGACGGCCAGCGCCGGTTCGTCCTGGCACCGTAGTCGTAGGCCCAGATGATCTCGTTGAGGAAGCACTCGCGCCCGAAGAGGCGGTCGAGCAGGACCTTGACGTAGTGCACCTCTCGATAGTCGAGGTGCACATAAAGGCTCCCGGTATCTGCCAGAAGATCACGAAAGACCTCCAGCCTCGGGCCCAAGAAGGAGAGGTAATCATCGAAGTCGTCGGCATAGTCGATCGTTCCGAGTTTCTCGGTCCGATACCGTAGACCCTTGAAACCTACTCTGTCTCCATCGACATCCCGGCGCGTGCGGAGGCTAGTCAGGCTTCGGCGCTGGCCGGTGTTGAACGGTGGATCGACGTAGATGAGGTCGAAGGCTTCACGGGGAAGTTGGCGGGCGACATCAAGGTTGTCACCGTGGACGACGACGCCCCGAAGTGCGGAGTGCGAGGCGACGTCCCTGGCAAGGCCAAGATCAAGCTGAGGCAGGTCGCTCATCGTGCAAGGCTACCAGCCTGCGATGACTTCTCGCCTAGCACGCGCCGCGCTCGCGCGGCGTCGCGGTCCATCTGCGCGACAAGTGACAAGGCGTCCCCGAAGCGTCGCTCTCCCCGCTGGCGACGCACGAACTCGACCCGCAGGCGCTGGCCGTAGAGGTCCTCGTCGAAATCGAAGAGGTGCACCTCGAGGACGCGGGCGCCGACGCCGAAGGTGGGTCGGACGCCCAGGGAGGCGACGCCGTCGGCCTGCCGAAGCGGTGCCAGGTGATGCGGGCCGCCCCAGCCGACGTGTACGGCGTAGATGCCGTCCCGCGGCAGGGCCACCGGGGCATCGAAGGCGAGGTTGGCCGTGGGATACCCCAGCTGGTGGCCGCGGCCGTCGCCGCGCACGACCTCGCCGGTCACCGCCGGTAGACGACCGAGCAAGCGCGCGGCAGCCGCCAGCCGCCCCTCCGCGAGAAGGGACCGGATACGGCCGCTGGAGATGAGCGCTCCACCGGAGCGGAGCGAGGCGATCTCCACGACTCGGAACCCGCGCACAGCGCCGAGCGCGGCCATGGTCGCCGGAGTCCCTGCGCGGCCGCGCCCGAAGGCGGACTCGGGGGTCATCACGAGCGCGGCCAGGTCGCGGCCGGCTCTGAGCCGCTCCACGAAGGCTTCGGCGCTCAGCGCGGCGAAGGCGCGGTCGAACGGCTGCACCACGAGATGGGCCACGCCCGCCGACGCCAGCCGTGCCGCCCGTTCCTCCGCGTCGCACAGCAGGGGTGGGACCGTGCCGCGCAGGACCTGCTCGGGGTGCGGCTCGAAGGTGACCACCACGGGGGTGGCACGTGCGGCTCGCGCGGCGTGCATCAGCGCCTTCAGGACTGCCAGATGGCCGCGGTGGACGCCGTCGAACACGCCGATGGTCACGGCCAGCCGGAGACCGACCGGCAATGTCTCGAGGCCCGCATGCCGCTCCACGTTCCCGCTCCTCAGGACGTCAGATCGAGGAAGACCTTCTCCGGGTGGAGCCGGCCGCCCTCCACGCGGGCGATCGCCACGAGCCGTCCCGCACTGTCGCGGACGCGGTAGTGGTCGCCACGGCCGGCGCCGGCGACGTTCAGGCGGGCCCGGACGACTCGGCCGCGCAGGAGCGCGCCGAGGTCGTCGCCCTCGAGCGTGAGCGCCGGGAAGCCCTCCAGGCCCGTGTCGGCCGGCACGAGCACGTCGGCGATGCGGCCGGTGGTGATGGCCTCCCGGATGGCGTCCGGCGGGTGGGATCCATCGAGTCGGAACGGGCCGCTCGCCGTGCGCGTCAGCGCCACGAGGTACGCGCCGCAGCCGAGCCGCTCACCGAGGTCCCGCGCCAGGGCCCGGATGTAGGTGCCTGCCGAGCAGCGAACCTCCAGCGTCGCCGTCGGCCGCTCCGGGTCGCTCGCGTCCCAGTTCATCAGGTCGAGCTGGTGGATCGTCACCTCGCGTGGCTGCAGCGGGGGCTTCTCGCCGCCGCGTGCCAGCTCATACGCCCGGCGGCCGGCGATGCGCACCGCCGAATAGTCGGGCGGCACCTGGCTGATCCGGCCGCGCAAGGCGCCCAGGCCCGCCTCGGCCGCGGCCCGGTCGGGTGCCCGCCCCTCACCAGGCGTCAACTCGCCGTCGAGGTCGTCGGTCGTCGAGCGGGCGCCGAATGCGACCACGGCGCGGTACGCCTTCTCGTCGGCCATGTGGTACTCGACGAGCCGCGTGGCGCGCCCGACGAAGACCGGCAGCACGCCCGTCGCGAACGGATCGAGCGTGCCGCCGTGTCCCACACGCCGTACGCCGGTCAGGCGGCGCACGAGGGCCACGATGTCGTGGGAGGTGGGGCCGGACGGCTTGTTCACGACGAGGATGCCGTCGAACGTGCCGTCGCCCGTGGTGCGGGGAGCGCCCATCAGCGCGGCGGCAGCGCGGCCACGAGGCGGCGGGCCTCGGCCAGGAAGAGGGGTCGGGCCTGGGCGGCGGGTAGCTCCACGGTCGCGCCGGCGGCGCGTGCATGACCGCCCCCGCCGAAGCGGCCGCACAGCGCGGTGGCGTCCACGCCGCCGTCCTTCGTGCGCACGCTGATCCGCGTCACGGCGCCGACCTCCTTGAACAGGATCGCCACCTCGCCGGTGGCCGACTGGCTGAGCAGGTCGATGAGCCCCTCGGAGTCGTCGGGTCGCGCCCCGCTCACGACGAGGTCCGACTGGGTCAGCGTGGACCAGACCAGTCGACCGCCATCGTCCTCTTCGAGCCGCCCCAGGACCAGGCCGAACAGATGGAGCTGGCGGTTCGGCTTGGTGCGGTACAGGCTGCGTGCCGTCTCGAAGAGCGGTGCGCCGGCCGCTACCAGCTCGCTGGCGACGCGCAGCGTTCGCGGTGTCGTGTTGGGGTGCTGGAAGTTGGCCGTGTCGATGACCACGCCGGCCACGAGGCTCGCCGCCAGCTGGCCCGCGGCGCTGTCGAGCGGCACGCCGAGGGCGACGGCCAGGAGTGTCGTCATCTCGCACGTGGCAGCGGCTGTGGGGTCGATCCAGTCGACGACGCCGAAGCCGCGGTTGGAGACGTGGTGGTCGATGTCGAGGATGGGCACGCGAGCGAAGAGTTCGGCGTGGTCGGTCAGCAGGCGGCCCATGCGCTCCAGCTCGCCGCAGTCGCCGACCACGATGAGGTCGTAATCGACGTCCGGGTCGGGGGCCGTGCGGAAGCGCTCGACGCCCGGCATGAAGCCGTACATGGGCGGCACCGGGTCGGCGCAGACCGCCGTGCCGCGGCCGCCCAACGCCTCGACGAGCAGCACGTGGGCCAGCGCCGAGCCCAGCGCGTCCGCCTCCGGGTTCTCGTGGCAGACGGCCAGCACGTTGCGGGCACCCCGCAGGAGCTCGGCTGCCGCTGCCGGGACGGCGGCGAGGTCGGCGTCGGTCAGAGCGGCCCGGCCCGGGGCCACGCTCACGTCTCATCCTCCCCGCCCGGGGCTGTCTCCTCGTCCACCGAAGGGCGGCGCTTCGGTGTGGGCAGCGTCTCCGTCCTCGGCGGGACCTCGGGCTCATGGCCCGCCTCGAGCTCCTGCATGATCGTCAGCAGGCGCGTTCCGCGCTCGGCAGTGTCGTCGAGCTTCAGGTGCAGTTCGGGGATGCGGCGCAGACGGAGCACGCCGAGGCGATGGCGGATGAACGGCATGGCCCGGCCCAGGGCGCGGATCGTCGCACTGCGCTCGTCGGACTGTCCGATGACGCTCGCCCAGACGACCGCGTGCCCGAGGTCCGGCGTGACCTCCACCTTCGTGATGGTCACGAAGCCGACCCGTGGATCCGCGATCTCGCGCGCGACGATGCGGCTGATCTCCTCGCGGAGCAGCTCGTCGACCCGCGCCGTGCGCTCGCTCATGGTCGCAGGACGCTTCCAGGCCGCCTCACGCGCTCGTGGCGCGCGAGACCATCTGCTGCGTGAAGCACTCGATGATGTCGCCCTCGGCGAGCTCGTGGAAGCCGCTCAGGCCGATGCCGCACTCGTAGCCCTGGGCGACTTCCCGGACGTCGTCCCGGAAGCGGCGCAGCGACTCGATGCGATCGGTGGCGATGAGCTTGCCGGCGCGGAAGACCCGGGCGCCGCCGCGGACGATGCGACCGTCGGTCACGTATGAGCCGGCGACGACCGTTGCCTTGCCGACCTTGAAGATCTGGCGCACCTCCGCCCGACCCTCGACGGTCTCCACGAGCTCCGGCTCCAGGAGCCCCTTGAGGGCGGCGTCGATGTCGTCGGTGAGCTTGTAGATGATGTCGTAGAGGCGGACGTCCACCCCCTCCGTCTCGGCTGTGCGGCGCGCTGTGCCGTCGAGCTTCGTGCTGAAGCCCACCACGATGGCGTCCGATGCCGAGGCGAGCAGGATGTCGTTGTCCGTGATGTCGCCGGTGCCCTCGTGGATGATGTTGATGTGCACCTCGTCGGTCGCGAGCTGCTCCACGGCGTGGCGGATGGCGCCCAGCGAGCCCTGGACGTCCGCCTTGACGATGATGCGCAGCTCCTTCGTCTGGCCCGCCTGGATCTGGCGGTAGAGATCCTCCAGCGTCGCCCGTCCCGTCCCGTCGGGCCGGGTCGCGACGCGGGCGCGGCGCTCCTCGATCATGGCCCGGGCGGTCTTCTCGTCGGGTACGACGCGCAGCACGTCGCCCGCCGCGGGCACCTCGGCGAGCCCCAGGAGGACGACGGCCGACGAGGGGCCGGCCTTCGCCACCCGCTCGCCCTTGCCGTTCTCGAGTGCCCGGACGCGGCCGGAGGTGTCGCCCACGACGATCGTGTCGCCGACGCGCAGCGTGCCCGTCTGGATCAGGATGGTGGCCACGGCTCCGCGGCCCTTGTCCAGCTCGGCCTCGACGACCGTGCCGATGGCCGAGCGCTTCGGGTTGGCCTTCAGGTCCTGCAGATCGGCCACCAGCAGGATCATCTCGATCAGCTCGTCGATGCCCAGGCGCTGTTTGGCGCTGACCTGGACGAGCGGCACGTCGCCGCCGTATTCCTCGACGATCACGCCGTGCTCGGAGAGCTCGGTCTTGACGCGGTCCGGGTTGGCGTCGGGCTTGTCGATCTTGTTGAGGGCGATGACGATGGGCACCTTCGCCGCGCGGGCGTGGTCGATGGCCTCGAGCGTCTGGGGCATGACGCCGTCGTCGGCGGCAACGACGAGGACCGCGATGTCGGTCACTTTCGCGCCGCGGGCGCGCATGGCCGTGAAGGCCTCATGGCCCGGCGTGTCGAGGAAGACGACGCGCTTGCCGTCCTTGACGACCTCGCTGGCGCCGATGTGCTGAGTGATGCCGCCCCGCTCGCCGGCCGCCACTTCGGTGGCGCGGATGGCGTCGAGGAGGCTCGTCTTGCCGTGGTCGACGTGGCCCATGACCGTCACGATCGGCGCGCGCGGCACGAGCTGCGAGGGGTCGTCCTCCTCGAAGAGGACCTCCTTCGTCGCCTCCGCCACGGGCGCCTCGCCGGCGGCCTCGGCGGCGGCCGCGGCCGCGACCGGCTCGGCCACCTCGTAGCCCAGTTCGGTGGCCACGAGCGAGGCGGTGTCCCGGTCGATGAGCTGGTTGATGCTGGCGAAGATGCCGCTCTTGATCAGCTCGCGGATGACGTCCGCGGGGTTGACCGTGAGCAGGTCGGCCAGCTCCTTGACGGTGATGGAACTGGGGATCTCGATGGCCCCGCGCTGGGCCGGCTCGAGCGTCTGGACGACGCCGAGGCCGTTCTGGACGGAGCTGCGGGGCGGTTTGCGCGGCCCCCGCCGATTGCGCGTGCCGCTTCGGCTACGAGCCACGGATGCCTCCTTCGGTGAGAGCGATGTCGGGCGCCGCGAGCCGCACCTGCAGCTCCGGCGGGAGGGGCGCCCCCAGCGCCCGTTCGAGGGCGTGTTTCTTGAGCGCGGAGGACCAGCAGGCCCCGTCGGCGCAGAGGTAGGCGCCGCGACCGGCCAGGCGGCCGCTCGGGTCGAGTTCGAGGGCTCCGGCGGGCGTGCGCACGATCCGCACCAGCTCCCGCTTCGGGTGCTCGGTCCGGCAGGCGACGCACGTGCGCGTCGGTACGCGGCGAGGGGGTGTGCCCACGGCGGCGCCTACGATGCCACCTCGCCGGCCATTTCCGCCTTCTTCGCGCGGCTGGCCCGCTTGGGCTTCGCGGGCGGTTCCGCGGGCGGCTCCGCGGTGAGCTCCGCGGCGTGCTCGGCGGCGTGCTCGGCCGTGTGGTCTGCATCGGCCGAGCCCGGGAGCGCGGCACCGGCCTCGGTCACCTCCGGCTCCGTGGCCTTGGGAGCAGGCGGCTCGGGCGGCCGTGCCTGGTCGCTGCGGATGTCGATGCGCCAGCCGGTCATCTTGGCTGCCAGTCGGGCGTTCTGGCCCTCGCGGCCGATGGCCAGCGAGAGCATCCGCTCGGGGACCGTCACGTTCGCGATGCGGGCCTCCTCGTCGATGCGCACGCCCACGACCTGCGCCGGGCTGAGCGCGTTGGCGACGAGCTGGGCGGGATCGTCCGCCCAGGGGATGACGTCGATCTTCTCGCCCCCGAGCTCCGCTACGACGGCCTGCACGCGACCGCCACGCTGGCCGACCGTGGCGCCGACCGGGTCGAGGCCCTCCTGGCGGCTCGCGACGGCAACCTTGCTGCGGCTGCCGGCCTCGCGGGCGATGGCCCTGATCTCGACCGTGCCCGCGTGGATCTCGGGCACCTCGAGCTCGAAGAGGCGGCGCAGGAAACCCTTGTGTGTGCGGCTGACGAGGATCTGGGGGCCCTTGGTGGTGCGCCGCACCTCGAGCACGTAGGCCTTCACGTGCTGCCCGATGCGGTAGTGTTCCATGGCGGACTGCTCGGTCGTGGCCAGGATGGCGTCCACGCGATTCGGCTCACGGCCGACGTCGAGGATGATCGCCCGCGGCTCGACACGGCTGACGGTGCCGGTGATGATCTCGCCCTCGAGGCTGGCGTACTGGCCGAAGACCTGCTCTCGCTCCGCCTCGCGCAGCCGCTGCAGGACGACCTGCTTTGCCGTCTGGGCGTGGATGCGGCCAAACGTCGAGGAGTCCACCTGCTCGATCTCGACCAGGTCGCCGACCTTCGCCCCGGGCTTGAAGGCCTCGGCCTCCTCGATGGTGAACTCCGTGAGGGGATCCTCCACCGCCTCCACGACCGTCTTGGCCCGATAGACGCGGATCCGGCCGGTCTCGGCATCCACCTCCACGCCGACGTTCTCGTTGCCGGGCGCGACGCGCCGGTAGGCCGACTGGATCGCCTCCTCGACGGTCCGGATGAGTGACTCGCGAGAGATGTTCTTCTCGGCGTTCAGCTGCAGGAGGGCGCCGATGAATTCGCGGTTCACGTTGGCCTCCCTCCGTCGTCCTCTCGTTGGTCCGCGCCGCTCACAATAAAACGTGGGGGTCACCCACGTTTCGAGGCGGCCGGGTCGGATGTCGAGCCGGAGTATACACGGCAGGGGCCGTCCGAGCTGGCTTCAGGCCGACAGGTCGCGCCGCCGGAAGGCCCACAGCGACGCGGTCCAGGCTGCGACGGCGACGAGCCCGAAGATCGAGAAGTCGCCCCACGGGAACCGTCCATGGTCGATGATCGGCGTCGCCTGGTAGTAGCGGAAGGCGCTCAGATCGCCCAGCCAGGCCAGGTCGGGCTGGATCCTGGCCAGCGCGTTCATGAGGTACATGGCGAGGAGTGCACCGGCCGTCGCGCCCGCCGCCAGGCCTCGGCTCAGGGTGACCACTGCCACGAGCGTGGTCACCGCGGCGACAGCGCACCCGAAGGCCCAGGCGACGATCCCCGCCAGGGCGAACCCCCCGGCGTCGAACGGCGCTCCGACGAGCCACCCGGCGAGCAGGACGCCGGCGACCGTGGCCGCTGCGAGGATGGCCATGCCGGTGACCTGGCCGGCGACGGCCGAGGCGAGGTAGCGCACTCGTGAGAGCGGCGTGGATAGCGGCAGCTCGAGGAAGCCGCGCTCGAGGTCGCTGGCGGTGGGCCTGGTGGCCATGCTGATGCCGGCGATGGCCGCCACGATCGGCCAGAGCATGCCCCCGATGTAGCTGCTGAAGAAGACGCCCGGATCGGACAGGCTGCCCTCCATCCCGAACGCCGCGAGGAACTCCTTGGGGAACAGCGAGAGGTACTGGTCGACGAGCTTGCTGTTGTCGCGGAAGACCGGGTAGAAGACGGCCAGCATGGCGCCGTAGCCGAGGGCGATGACGGCCAGCCAGAGCAGCAGCGTCCGGCTGCGGCGCATCTCGAGGCGGAGCGCGGCGTTCATCGGGCCCCGGCCTCGGGCGTCCCCGTCTCCGGGGCGTGATAGAAGCGCAGGAAGATGTCCTCGATGTCCGGCGTCGTGATGGCGACGTCGCGCACCGAGAGGCTGGCGATGCGGTCGAGGAGCGGGTTGATGTCGCCACGGACCATGAGGTGGACCTCGCGGCCGGTCAAGGCCACGATCTCGACGTTGGGCAACTCGAACGTGCCGGCGGCGGGCGGTGTCTCCAGTGCGAGGTTGACCGAACGCCAGTGACTCCCGAGCAGCTCACCGACGGTCGAGATGTCGACCAGTCGACCCTCGCGGATGATCCCGACCCGGTCACAGGCGCGCTCGACCTCGGGCAGATTGTGCGACGACAGGAAGACTGTTCGCCCCGCCGCGCGGGCCTCGGCGACCAGGGCGAGGAACTCGCGTTGCATGAGGGGATCGAGGCCGCTGGACGGCTCGTCCATCAACAGCAACGTCTCGTGACCCATGAAGGCCTGCACGACGCCGATCTTCTGGCGGTTGCCGCGCGAGAGCTTGCGGATGTGGACGTTCGGGTCCAGGTCGAGCCGCTCCGCAAGCGGTCGCCAGGCGCCGCGTGGCAGGCCGCGCAGGGTACCGAGGTAGTCGAGCTGCTCGCCGGCGGTCAGCTCGCCCAGGTAGCCCGGCTCGCTGCCGACGTAGGCCACCCGGGTGTGCGCCGCCGGCGCAGCGGTCCAGCAGTCGAGCCCGAAGATGGCCGCGCGGCCCGCGCTCGGGCGCAGGAAGCCGAGCAGGAGGCGGATCGTTGTCGTCTTGCCCGCGCCGTTCGGCCCGAGGAATCCGAAGACCTCGCCCTCGGCCACCACGAAGTCGACCTCCACGATGCCCCGGCGCCTGCCGTACCACTTCGTGAGGCCCTCGGCCTCGATCACGTTCGTCATCGATTTGGAGTCTCGTGGCGTGGCGCTCCGGGTGGCGAGTGTCCTCCGGCCCGGCGCCGGGGGACCGTCCGTCCCGGCCGGCGCTCAGTATGCGCGGGCGAACAGGACCCGGCGCTCGGAGGGCCGGCCGTCGACGAGGCACGTACCGGCCTCATCGGGCGAATCGAAGGGCACGAGGCGGATCGTCGCGCCGGTGTCGGCGTTGATCTGCTTCTCGCACTCGTCGCCGCCACACCACGGCGCCATGAGGAACCCGCCGTCCTCGTCAAGCACGCGCTTGAAGTCGGCGTACGTGTCCACGTGGTGCGTGTTCGCGGCGCGGAAGTCCAGCGCGCGCTGGAAGAGCGCGGCCTGATAGGCAGCCAATCGGCCCGGAAGTTCGGTGGCGAGGGCGTCGAGGGGCAGGGCCTCCTTGGAGCGGTCCGTGCGGCGGACCAGGACGGCCTGCCCCGCGGCCACGTCGCGTGGACCGACCTCGAGTCGGTAGGGCACGCCGCGCAACTCCCAGTGGTTGTACTTGAAACCGGGCGACTCCTCGCGCCAGTCGACCTTCCAGCGCAGTAGCCCTGAAGCGGTCTGGACGCCGGCGAAGACGCTTTCGAGGCGCTCGATCGCGCCGGCCACCGCCGCGCGGCCCTCGTCGTCACGGAAGATTGGCACGACCACGACCTGGTGCGGCGCGACATTGGGCGGCAGGACGAGGCCCGCGTCGTCGCCGTGGGCCATGATCGTGGCCCCCACCATGCGGGTCGAGAAGCCCCAGCTCGTGCCGTAGGGGTTCTTGCGCAGGTTGTCGCGATCGAGGAACTCGATGCCCGCCGACCGGGCGAAGTTCTGGCCGAGCATGTGACTCGTGCCGGCCTGGAGGGCGCGCTTGTCGCGCATCATGGCCTCGACGGCGTCCGTGTAGACGGCGCCGGGGAAGGTCTCGGCGCGGCTCTTGCGGCCGCGGATGACCGGGATGGCCAGCCAGTCCTCGGCCACCGAGCGGTAGCCCTCGAGGCCCAGCGCCACCTCGTCGGCCGCCTCCTGCTCGGTGGCATGGAAGGTGTGTGCCTCCTGCCACAGGAATTCGGTGGTGCGCAGGAAGAGACGCGTGCGCAGCTCCCAGCGCACCACGTTGTTCCACAGGTTCATGAGCAGGGGCAGGTCGCGATACGACTGGATCCAGTCCTTCACGACCTCGGCGATGATCGCCTCCGAAGTGGGGCGGATGGCCAGCCACTCGGCGAGCTCCTCGCCGCCGGCATGGGTCACCCAGGCGACCTGCGGGTTGAAGCCCTCGACGTGCTCGGCCTCCTTCTCCAGAAGCGAACGGGGCACGAAGAGCGGGAAGTAGACGTTGCTGTGGCCGGTGCGCTTGATGTAGCGGTCGAGCTCGTCGCGCATCGACTCCCAGATCGCGTAGCCGTAGGGCCGGATGATCATGCAACCGCGCACCGGGGAGTAGTCGGCCAACTCCGCCTTGAGGACCACGTCGTTGTACCAGCCCGGGAAGTCCTCCGACTGGCGCGCGATGCTCGTGACGAAGCCGTCCTTGGCCACGGGTCCTCCTGTGCGTGGTGGGCTGGGCTGCCCGCGGCCGGGCGCGCCGAGCTCGGCTCGGGACACGTCGCACCGCTGGGAGCGTGATGGTAGCGCAGGATGCGCGTGGGTTGGGCGTGGTCGCTCGCGGGACGATCGCCGACCTTTCCACTTCAAGTGAACAACGTGGTGGTCCGGGGGGCGGGAACGGGCCGGTCTCGGGCGATCTGGGGCCGCTCCCTGGCGATCGGGGCCGCGTTGGCGACCCCCCGCCTTTGGCCCACGCTCGTGGAGGCGCGGCCGACATCTCTGGGGGACGCTCCTCGTGCGCGTGATCCCTCAGCGGGGCCGTCCTGTTCACGTCAAGTGAAAAGAACGGCGTGACTTGGCCCGAGACGGGCGTTCGGCGCCTCCCGAGGTGCCTCTAGCCGACGACGGTCCCGTAGCGCCGCTCGACGTACTCATCGAGGATGGCCATGAACTCGTCCACCAGCCCCTCCCCTCGCAAGGTCGTGCGCAGGGCGCCATCGACGTAGACGGGGGCCACCGGCTCCTCGAAGGTGCCCGGCAGTGAGATGCCGATGTCGGCGTGCTTCGACTCGCCGGGGCCGTTGACGACGCAGCCCATGACGGCGACGCGCATCTCCTCGACGCCCGGATAGCGCTCGCGCCAGGCGGGCATCTGGTCGCGCAGGTAGCCGGCGATGCGCTGTGCCATCTCCTGGAAGAAGACCGAGGTCGTGCGGCCACAGCCGGGGCACGCGGACACCTGCGGCAGGAAGGAGCGCAGCCCGAGCGACTGCAGCACCTGCTGGGCGACGCGCACCTCCTCCGTGCGATCACCGCCGGGCTCGGGCGTGAGCGAGACGCGGATCGTGTCGCCGATGCCCTCCTGGAGCAGGATCGCCAGGCCGGCCGCCGAGGCCACGATCCCCTTCATGCCCATGCCGGCCTCGGTCAGGCCGAGGTGGAGCGGGTAGTCGCAGCGTGAGGCGAGGCGCCGGTACACCTCGACGAGGTCCGGCACGCCCGAGACCTTGGCGCTGAGCACGATCCGGTCGTGCGGCAGGCCGGTCGCCTCGGCCAGCTCGGCCGAGCGCAGAGCGGAGGCGACCATCGCCTCGATCAGTACGTCGCGCGCGTCGCGCGGCGCCGGCGAGCGGGCGTTCGCGTCCATCAGCTCGGTCAGCAGCGCCTGGTCGAGCGATCCCCAGTTGACCCCGACGCGCACCGGCTTGCCGTGCTCCACGGCGAGCCTGACGATCGTCTGGAAGTTCTCGTCGCGCCGCTTGGCGCCGACGTTGCCCGGGTTGATGCGGTACTTGTCCAGCGCCCGCGCCATCTCCGGGTACTCCGCCAGCAGCTGGTGGCCGTTGTAGTGGAAATCGCCCACGACCGGCACGCCGACACCGAGGTCGCGCACCTTGCGGGTCATCTCCGGCACTGCGGCGGCCGCCGCGTCGTGGTTGACGGTGACGCGAACCAGCTCCGAACCGGCATGGGCGAGCGCGACGACCTGGAGGGCGGTGGCGTCGGCGTCCGCGGTGTCGGTGTTCGTCATCGACTGCACGACGACCGGCTGGCGGCTGCCGATCCTGACTCCACCCACGTCGACGCTGACCGTCTGCCGGCGTCCGGGCAGGTGGGGCTCGCCCTCGACCCCCAGCCCTTCGGGAAGCGCACGGCTCATGGCGTGGCGGCCCCGAGCCTCGCGATGTCGAAGAGGCTGATGTAGACGAGGAAGGCCATCAGCAGCATGAAGCCGATGAAGTACGTGGCCCGCTCGGCGGAGACGCTCAGTCGGCCACCGGAGGCCGACTTCAGCAGCGCAACGGCGATCCGCCCGCCGTCCATGGGCGGGAAGGGCAGCGCGTTGACGACGGCCAGGTTCGCCGACAGGAGCGCGATGAGGAAGATGAGGAAGATCGGCGGCTCTCCACGCACCGTGCCGACGGCGTCGACGATGCCGATCGGCCCAGAGACCTGCGGGTGGGCGATGTCGGCGACGAGGTCCCGCACCGCGACGAGGATCAGCGTGCAGGCCTGGACGGTCCGCCGTCCACCGATCTCGAGAGCGTCGAGGACTCCGTGCTGCGCGTCGGTCCCGGTCTCGTAGACGCGGGCGCCGATGCCCAGGGCTCCCTCTCCAGCCGCGACCGCGGCGGCGTCACGCAGCGTGGCCGTGAGATCGTCCGTCGATCCGTCGGCGTGGCGCACGGTGATGACGACCCTGCTACCCGGGTTGTCGCGGAGGTAGTCGACCGGCGCGTTCGGGCCGTCGAACCATGCCCATGTCCGCCCGTCGATGGCCAGGATCGTGTCGCCCACGACCATGCCGGCCCGCTGGGCCGGAGAGGGCGAGCCGTTCGCCCCGGCCGGCAGCTCGTTGACGGTGATGTTCACCGTGGGGTCGCCGATGAGCGGGATGGCGCTCATCAGCAGCCAGGCCACGAGCAGGTTCATGGCCACGCCGGCGAGCAGGATGACGATGCGGGTGCGCAGCGACTGGCGCACGAAGCTGCGCGGGTCGTCCGATTCGCCCTCCTCGCCCTCGAGGCGGACGAAACCGCCGATGGGCAGCCAGTTCAGGGTGTAGAGCGTCTCCCGGCCGCGGTGGAGGATCCGGGCCCGGGGCGGGAAGCCGATCCCGAACTCGTGGACCTTCACGCCGGCCCGGCGGGCGACGATGAAGTGGCCGAACTCGTGGACGACCACGAGGGCGACGAGGATCGCCAGCAGCAGGGCGATGTTGACGAGGCTGTCGAGGATCGCGGGCACGGTCAGGCGGCTCCGGCGGCGGGGGCGGTGGCGCACCAGGCGCGAACCTCGAGGTCGAGCTCGAGGAGCGCCTCGAGGTCGGGCTCCCGGTCGCCGGTGGCGCCGAAGCGCTCGATGGAAGCGCCGACCAGGCGCGGGACGCCCGGGAAGTCCAGACTGCCGTCGAGGAAGCGGCCCACGGCCACCTCGTCGGCGGAGATGAGCGTGGCCGTGGCGCGCGGTCCCTGGAGCGCGGCCTCGCGTGCCACGCGCAGCGCGGGGAAGCGTTCGACGTCCGGTCGCTCGAACTCCAGGACGGAGAGATCCGCGAGAGAGAGTCGCGGCGCGGGCGACGCCAGCCGGCGCGGATACGTCAGGGCGTACTGGATGGGGAGGCGCATGTCGGGGAGCCCCAGCTGGGCCTTGACCGAGCCGTCGACGAACTCGACGGCCGAATGGATGACGCTCTGCGGATGCACCACGACGTCGATCCGATCGTAGTCGCAATCATAGAGCCAGCGCGCCTCGACGACCTCGAGGCCCTTGTTCATGAGCGTCGCCGAATCGATCGTGACCTTCGCTCCCATGCGCCATACCGGGTGGGCCAGCGCATCGGCCGGCGTCACCGAGACGAGCCGGTCGGCCGGCAGGTTCCGGAACGGGCCGCCCGACGCGGTGAGGATGAGTCGCGCCACGTCCGCCATGCTCTCGCCGACGAGGCACTGCCAGATGGCGGAGTGTTCGGAGTCGATGGGCCGTAGCCAGGCCAGCGGCGAGGCCATCGGGTCGCCCGCCCCAGCCCGGGTCGCCACCTCGGCCGCCCGAGCGCGCGCCAGCGGCATGACCAGGTGCCCCCCGGCGACGAGGGTCTCCTTGTTGGCCGTGGCCACGATCTTGCCCGCCGCGAGGGCGGCGAGCACCGGCCGCAGGCTGATCACGCCGCCCGTGGCCACGAGGACGAGGTCCACGTCGTCGCGCGTCGCGAATGCCGCGAGGGCCTCGTCGGAGCCGTCGGCGACCGTGCCGGCCGGCAGCTCGAGGCGGGACAGGGCGTCGTGGTCGGCGAGTGTCACGACCCGCGGACGGACCGCCGCCACCTGGGCCGCGAACCGCTCGGCATCCCGGCCGGCGGCCATGGCCACCACCTCGAACGCGTCGCCCAGGCCGGCCAGGACATCGAGCGCCTGGCGCCCGATGGAGCCGGTGGTCCCGAGGAGGGCGACCCGCGTGCGGCCGCGCTCAGCCGATCGAGCCAACGACGAGCAGGTAGAAGTAGACGACGGGGGCGGCGAAGAGGATCGAGTCCACCCGGTCGAGGATGCCGCCGTGGCCGGGGATGAGAGCGCCGGAGTCCTTGGCGCCGGCGGCGCGCTTGAGCAGCGATTCGGCCAGGTCACCCGACTGCGCGGCGACCGCGATCATCGGGCCCAGGGCGATCGCGCCCAGGGGCTGGGCGCCGGCCGCCCACAGGGTGAGCGCCGTGACCACGGTCCCGACGACGGCCCCACCGATGACGCCCTCCCAGGTCTTCTTGGGCGAGATGTGGACGAGGAAGCCGTGGCGGCCCCAGGTTCGGCCGGCCAGGTAAGCGCCCGTATCGAAGGCCCATACGCCGAGGACGCAGACCACGAGCCAGGCCCGCCCGCCGTCGAGCCAGGCACCGAGTGGGGCGCCGACCGGCAGGGTGCCGGCGTGCTCGACGATCAGCAGCAGGAAGGCCAGCAAACCGGCGTAGAGCGCGCCGAAGACCGTGCCCAGCCAGGCCTGGAACCCCTCGCGCGGATCCAGGCGCAGGAACGCGGCGATGGCGGCGAGGATGACGCCCAACGCCACCAGGATCGACGTCTCGCCCAGGCGGTCGCCGAGGAGCCAGCTCCCGCCGACCACGACGAGCGCGACGGCTGTCCCGAGCAGGGGCTCGCTGGTGACCCCGGCGCTCTTCAGGAGGGCGAAGGCTTCGCGTGCCGCGAGTGCCGCGATGGCCATGACGAGCAGTCCCAGCCAGGGCTGCCCGAGCAGCAGGACGACGACGACGAGCGGGACGAGGACGGCCGTGCTGGCGACCCGTCGCGAGAGCACGCCGTGCCCTACCGGCCGAAGCGGCGTGAGCGCCGGGCGTATTCGGCGAGTGCCTCGTCGAAGGCGTCGGGGTCGAAGTCGGGCCAGAGCCGCTCGCAGAAATACAGCTCCGCGTACGCCGCCTGCCAGATCAGGAAATTGCTGATGCGCTGGTCGCCGCCGGTGCGGATGAGCAGGTCCGGCTCCGGCAGCCCGGTCGTGTAGAGGCGCGCCTCGAGGGCCGCCTCGTCGATCGTCTCGGGACCGAGCCCGTCGGCCATGCAGCGGCGCACGGCGTCCACGATCTCCGAACGGCCGGAGTAGTTGAATGCGACGTTGAGGGTCATGCGCCGCCCCCCCTCGGTGGCCGCCAGCGCCTCGCCGATGGAGCTACGGGTGGCTTCGGGCAGCTCGTCGAGGCGTCCGAGGATGCGCACCCGCACGCCCTGGCGCACGAGCTCCGGCGTCTCGTCGCGGATGGCCGACTCGAGCAGCGCGAAGAGCGTGCGCACCTCGTCCTCGGAGCGCGACCAGTTCTCGCGGCTGAACGCGTAGAGGGAGAGGACCTCGACGTCGCGCTCCGCGGCGCGGCGCAGGATGGGCCGGATAGCCTCGACGCCCGCGGCGTGGCCCTCCGTCTCCGGCAGCCCGCGCGACCGGGCCCAGCGCCGGTTGCCATCCATGATGATGGCCACGTGGCGGGGCGGGATGGTCGCCTCGACGTCTGCCTCGGGATCGTCCAGGTCGGCCGGCGCCGAGCGGCGATCGACCGGCCGCTCGGCGGCCAGGCCGGAGGCGCCGCCACGCGCCGAGCCGATGGTGGTCACTAGACCTCGAGGACCTCGTGCTCCTTGACCTTGCCGATGCGCTCGACCTCGTCGATCCAGCGGTCGGTCACCTTCTGGAGGTGGTCGAGCTCGCGTCGCCCCTCGTCGGCGCCGATCTCGCCGTCGCGCTCGCGAACCTTGATGGCGTCGGCTGCCTCGCGACGGTGGTTCCGGATCTCGACCCGCGCTTCCTCCATGCGCCTATGGACGAGCTTTACGATGTCCCTGCGACGTTCCTCCGTCAGCGGCGGGATGTTCAGGCGCACGACCGTGCCGTCCACGTTCGGCATGAGGCCGATGTCGCTCTTGAGGATGGCCTTCTCGATGGCCCCCAGGACGCCGCGGTCCCACGGCTGGATGACGATCTGGTGGGGCTCGGGGACGCTGATCCCGGCCAGCTGATTGAGCGGCGTCTGCGTGCCGTAGTACTCGACGTGCAGGCGCTCGACGAGGGCAGTCGAGGCGCGACCCGTGCGCACGGCCGCCAGCTCGCGCTCCAGGGCCTCGACGGCGCGACCCATGCGCGCCTCGACGTCGGCCGTCTGGCTCATGCCGTGTCACGTCCGTCGATCCGGGTGCCCACGGGCTCGCCCAGGGCCACCCGCCGGATGTTGTCCGGCGTGTTGAGGTCGAAGACGACGATGGGCAGGTCGTTCTCCATGCACAGCGAGACGGCCGTGGCATCGAGGACCTGCAGGCGGCCGTTCAGCACGTCGGCGTAGCTCAGATGGTCGTGGCGATGGGCCTGCGGGTCCTTCATGGGATCGGCATCGTAGACCCCGTCCACCTTCGTGGCCTTGAGGATGACCTCGGCACCGATCTCCACCGCCCGCAGCGCGGCCGCGGTGTCGGTCGTGAAGTAGGGATTCCCCGTACCGGCCGCGAAGATGACCACGCGACCCTTCTCGAGGTGGCGCACGGCCCTTCGCCGGATGTACGGCTCCGCGACCTCGTTCATGGCGATGGCGCTCATGACGCGCGTGGCCACGCCGGCCTTCTCGATGGCGTCCTGCAGGGCGAGGGCGTTCATGGCCGTGGCCAGCATGCCGATGTAGTCGCCCGTGGCGCGGTCCATGCCCTTCGCCGCCGCGGCCATGCCGCGGAAGATGTTGCCGCCGCCGACGACGATGGCCACCTGGACGCCTAGCCCATGGACGTCGGCGACCTGGCTGGCGATGAACGCGCAGAAGGCCGGATCGACCCCGTACTGCCGGTCGCCGAGCAGCGCCTCGCCCGAGATCTTCAGGAGGATCCGGCCGTAACGCGGCGCGCTGGCGTCGCTCACAGATCCTCTCCGAGCTCGAAGCGCACGAAGCGGCGGACGCGGATGTTCTCGCCGATGGTGGCGATCGCGTCGAGAACGAGCTGACCGACGGTATCGTCCGTGTCGCGGAAGGGTTGCTCGTAGAGCACGACCTGCTGGAACCACTTCCTCAGCTGGCCCTCGACGATCTGCCCGCGGATCGCTTCCGGCTTCTTCAGCACGGTCTCGTCGGCGAGCAGCTCGGAGCGCTTCGCCTCGAGCGCCTCGGCAGGGATCGTGTCGATGGTCGGGTACAGCGGGCGGAGCGCGACGACCTGCATGGCCAGGTCGCGCACGAGCTTCTGGAACTGGTCGTTGCGGGCCACGAAGTCCGTCTCGCAGTTGACCTCCACGATCGCGCCGATGCGGCCGCCGGTGTGGATGTAGCTGTAGATGAGGCCCTCGCGCGCCTCCCGCCCGGCCTTCCTGGCCGCGGAGGCCTGATTGCGCTCGCGGAGCAGGGCGACGGCCCGGTCCAGATCGCCGGCGGTCTCCTCGAGCGCGCGCTTGCAGTCCATGAAGCCGGCGCCGGTCCGCTCCCGGAGCTCTTTGACGGCGTCGGCGCTGATGGTCGGTGTGGTCATGACGCTGGTGTCCCTCGGATGTCTGGTCAGGATGCGGGTGCGGCGAGGCCTAGACCCCCTCGACCGCCTCCTCGGGCTCGACGGCCGGGCGGTGCGGATGCTCGGCGACGGGGCGGCCGTGGACAGGCAGGAGCGCCTCTTCCTCCTCCGGGTCCGGCTCGAAGGAGAGCGCCTGGCCGGCGGCCACTGCGGCGACGAGCTCGTCGCTGGCCGTCTCCTCGAGCCGCTCGATCATCGGCTCCTCGTCCACCGGCTCGACCTCCGAGCGGGTCGCACGCTGCCGGGCGCCCTCGATGGCCGCGTCGGCCACGAGGCTGCACAGGAGCCGGATGGCCCGGATGGCGTCGTCGTTGGCGGGGATGATGTAGTCCAGCTCGTCGGGGTCCACGTTCGTGTCGCCGGTCCCGATGACCGGCATCTCGAGCTTGCGTGCCTCGATCGTGGCGATCCGCTCTCGGTGGGGGTCCACGATGAAGATGGCGCCCGGCAGGCGCTTCATCCGCCGCATGCCGCCGACGGTGCGCTGCAGGCGGGCCATCTCGTCGAGCAGGCGCGAGGCCTCCTTCTTGCTCATGCGCTCGAAGTCGCCGTTGGCCTGGCGCGCCTCCAGCTGCTCGAGCAGGGCGAGCCGCTTCTTGATGGTCACGAAGTTCGTGAGCATGCCGCCGAGCCAGCGCTGGTTGACGTACGGCTGGCCGGCGCGGGCCGCCTCCTCGGCGATCGGCTCCTGGGCTTGCTTCTTGGTACCCACGAAGAGGACCATGTCGCCTCGGGCGGTCGTCTCGGTCACGAAGTTCAGGGCGACGTCCAGGCGGCGCACCGTCTGGGCCAGGTCGATGATGTGGATCCCGTTGCGCTCGGCGAAGATGAACGGGCGCATCTTCGGGTTCCAACGTCGCGTCTGGTGGCCGAAGTGGACGCCGGCCTCCAGGAGCAGGCGCATCGACACGGTCGGCATGGGGCAAGGACCTCCTGTGCGGTTCTGACCTCCGCGCGCCTCAGGGTCCGCGGACCGGGCTCGACGCTTCCGGGCGCCGGCCGG
>JBGPMJ010000010.1:0-20796 GCA_041486935.1 Candidatus Limnocylindria bacterium
CTCGCCTCGAGGGACCCGAGGTAGGCGGGCACCTCGAGGTAGACCGCGGCCGTCTCCTGAGACAGCGCGGACCGCAGGGCCGCCAGGTCCAGGCTCCCGCTCTCCCGTTCGTAGTCGATCAGCCGCACGGACAACGTGGGCCCGCAGATCGTGTTGATCTGCCTGAGCCGGCCCGGGCTGATGGTTCGGGGGAGCAGCGCCTCGCGACGCCCGGTGATCTGAGCGGCCATGATCAGCGAGCTGGCGGCGGAGGTCCCCCAGTCGTACGTCGTGGTGCTCACCATCTCCATGCCGACCAGCTCGCCCATCATGCTCTGGAACTCAAACTGTGCCTGGTAGCTGCCCAGCATCGAGCGTGATCCATCGTGATACCCAGTGAGGAATTCACCCCGGGACCCGATCTCGTCGCAGACCGCCGGTACGTAGTGCTGCCAGCAGCCGGCGCCCAGGAAGCTGAGCAGCTCGTCGCAGGCTTGGTTCCTGGCCAGGAAGCCCTCGACGTGCCGCCGCAGGTCGTACTCGGACACCAGCGCCTCGGGCAGGTCGAGCAGACGCCCGAGCCTCAGCGGGGGAGGGATGACGTCGTACAGGTCTTCACTCGCGTCGACGCCGACCTGCGCGAGCATCTGGGCCTTGACGGCCGGAACGGCGTTGGGAATGTATGGGTGGGACGTCTTCGCGGCTTGACCGCCCATGTGGTTTCGTCCTCCTCTGCCGTACGGGATCCGCGAACGCCTATCCCATCCAGGCGCCACCGTTGACGTCGATCGAGGCCCCCGTGATGAAGTCGCTGTCGGACGACGCGAGGAAGACCGCCACGCGGGCGACGTCCTCGGGCGTCTCGAGCCTGCCCAGGGGCGTGTCGTCGACGTAGAGCCGGCGGACCTCATCCGGGGAGATCCCCCGCAGGGCGCCTTCCCAGGTGGCCTCGGCTTCCTGCATCGGCGTGGCGACATAGCCCGGGCAGATCGCGTTGACGGTGATGCCGTGACCCGCCAGCTCGGCAGCCATCGCCTGTGTCAGGCCCACCACCGCGAACTTGCTGGCGACGTAGTGGGGCAGGAACGCGACGTCGCCCTTCTTGCCGGCCATCGAGGCCGTGTTGACGATCTTCCCGCGCCGGCCGGCGGCGATCATGTGACGCGCAACCACCTGCGAACAGTTGAAGACTCCCTTGGCGTTGATGTCCATGTTGAAGTCCCAGTCGCGCTCGGTGAGATCGACGAACCGGCCCATCGTGCTGACGCCGGCGTTGTTGTGCCAGACGTCGACCGGCCCGAGGGTCGCCTCGATCGCGTCGACGACACCGGGGATGGCCTCGCGGTCCGTGACGTCGAGCGACCAGGCGGTCGCCCGTCCGCCGGCCTCGACGATCTCGCGCGCCACCGCGTCCGCTCGCCCGCCGATGTCCGTGACGGCGACCTGCGCACCCTCGGACGCATACGCCAGGGCACAGGCACGGCCGATGCCAGAGCCGGCCCCCGTGACCGCGACGACCTTCCCCGCCAAGCGCATCACGTCACCTCCTCAGCCGCGCCGGTCGCGTGGCGCCTCAGCTCGCCTCAACAGCCGATTCGCTGATCTCGGGCGGGGCCATCGGCGCTTCCGATCGGGCATCGGCGGCGGCCGCCATCAGCCGCCGAACTCGAAGGGGATCCACCGGATTCCAGACGTTCCCGTCCTCCTTGAGGCTGCTACCCACGATCGCGCCATCGGCCCACCGGAGCGTCTCCGCCACGTTCGACTCCGTGACGCCGGTGTTCGCGAGCACGGGCACATCGCGGACTGCCTGGCGAGCGGCACGAAGCTCGGCCAGGTCGAACGCGATGCCGGCCATCGGTCCGGAGATCAGGAGCGCGTCACAACCGAAGTAGGCGGCCCCTCGGGCGCGCGATGCCACGTCGCGGTCCGAGACCGATCGGGCGAATTCGGGCGCGATGTTGGCGAACAACGCGCACTGGCCGATGCCGAGCCGGTCCCGGTAGGCGAAGATGGCCGCTGGATCGGGTGCCAGGACCCCCATGTCGGTCTCGAAGACGCCGGTCAGGACCTCGCGGACCCAGGCCGCGCCGCTGGCCGCCGCGACGGCCAACGAGGCGAACGGGTCCCACAGGACGTTCACGCCAAATGGCACGGACAGTTCCTGCCGGCTCTCCGCGATGATCGCGGCCATGTACGACGGGACCTCCGGACCCACCCGGGTGGCGTATGGCAGATCCGCCTCGTTGCAGTACATGACGCCGTCGATCCCGCCCGCCTGCAGGGCATCCAGGTCGCGCTTGACCGCTTCCACGACCATGTGCAACGGTCGATCCCGTTGGTGGCGAGGCTGGCCCGGCGAGGCCGGCAGGTGGACCATCCCGATGACCGGCCGACGGCGCGAGAAGATGCGTGTGAGCGCGTCCACGGGTCTCCACCTCCCGCTCCGGGCTCCGATAGCGATCGACCGCGGAAGACGCCCGGCGCGGAACAGTTTCTAACACCGCGCGTGTTATGACAAGTCCCATTGGGCGTTGACAGAGGTCAGGGACTGTGAGAACGTTTTTGTCAGGGGGATGCGTTCACGCCGGGCGGGTCCGTAGGCGCCGCAACGACCAGCCGTACGCGGGAGAGGGAGCACTCTTGGGCCATTGCCGAGGCACCCGCGGGATCGGTGACCAACAGCGTCACCCGATCAAGCTCGCAGACGACGCACGGCCCCGCCACGCCGGCCTTCGATCCGTCGGCGAGGAGGATCACCCGCTCCGAGCGCTCGGTCATCCGTCGATTCAGATCGGCCTGCGCCGGTTCCAGGTCGGTCACGCCGGCGCGACGGGAAACCCCGGCCGCGCCGAGGACCGCCGTCGTGGCGTGGAAGCGGGCGATGCCGTGTTCGGCGAGCGCACCGGTCTGCGACAGCTCCTCTCCCGTCACGAGGCCCCCCGTCGAGACGACGCGGACGTCGCGCGAGGCCAGCAGGCTGGCGTGAGCCAGCGATGTCGTGATGATCGTCACCCCGAGGTCGGCCGGGAGGAACTGCGCGAACTGGGCGACGGTCGAGCCGATACCGAGGAAGATCGTCTCGCCAGGCTCGATGAGCTCCACCGCCCTTCGGCCGATGAGTCGCTTCTCGGTGGCGTGGGTGAGCGCTCGCTGTCCGAGCAGGAGGTCGAACGAGCGCGTCAGGTGGGCGGTGGCACCGCCACGAACGGTCCGCAGGAAGCCCTCGGCGACGAGCTGCTTGATGTCACGACGGATTGTCATCGGCGACACGCCGAGCTCCCCGGCCAGGCTGGCGTAATCGATCGACTGTTCCACCGCCACGCGCTCAAGGATCCGGTGGTGGCGATCGACTGGCAACATCGGACGCGGCATGCCCAACAGAGTGCGCTGCCTGGACCGCGCCGGCAACCCCGGCCCGGGCGGAGTGACCGATGAGCGCTTCCGTGGCGCCGAACGCGGTCGCCGTGTCGCGTTCGGTGGTTCGCCGCCGCCGCCGGTTCTCGGCCGGCCGCTTGGCCGCCCATGCGGTCCTCATCGCCACGACCCTGACCATCCTCCTGCCCCTCCTCTGGATCGCCCGGACGTCCATCGTTTCACGGCGCGTTGCCTACCTGATCCCGCCCGACTGGGGCGCGCCGTTCAACCTCGACAGCTGGGCCTACATCTTCGGCGACCTGAACTTCATCCGGTTCTTCGTCAACAGCCTGGCGATCGGTGTGGGGACGGCCCTCCTGTCCCTCCTGATCGGGGTGCCCGCGGCGTATTCGATCGCCCGCTTTCGGACCGGAGGGCAGCCCGTCCGGATCGGCATCCTCGCCACGCAGATCCTCCCGCCCATCGCGCTGGTGATCCCCGTCTTCATCCTGGCCCGGGAGACGGGGCTCCTCAACAACCAGGGCATGCTGGCCGTGATGTACCTGTCGTTCAACCTGCCCTTCGTGGTCTGGATCCTGAGTGGCTTCTTCCAGGGGTTGCCGCAAGAGGTCGAGGAGGCGGCACTCGTCGACGGGGCCACGCGCCTCCAGGTTCTGCGGCTGGTCGTGGTTCCGATGGCGCTGCCGGGGCTGATCGCCGCCGGCGTCTTCAGCTTCATCCTCGCCTGGAACGAGTTCCTCTTCGCGTTCATCCTGACCGGCATCGAGTCCCGCACGCTTCCCGTTGCCCTCGTGGGTTTGATCACGCAGGCAGGCACGCAGGTCGGACCGATGGCGGCGGGCACGGTCCTCATGAGCGTGCCGGTGATCGCGCTCACGTTCATCGTCAAGCGCTACCTCGTTTCCGGCCTCACGTTCGGTTCCGTCAAGTAGGAGTCGGCGCCCAGACAACGCTCAGAGTGGAGGAGAACGCATGAACCAGCCACGCGGTGCGCGGACTACCAGGCGATGCGGTCGAAGTCGGGGGCTGCTGGGCGTCGGTCTGGCAGCGGTCCTTCTGGCCGCGGCCTGCCAGGCCGGCGGCTCGCCCTCGGCGAGCGGCGGCGGCAAGCCCTTCGCGGGCACGACGCTGCACATGCTGATGGAGGATCTGACCGAGACGCACTACATCGTCGACCTGCTCCCGGACCTGGAAGCCAAGACCGGCATCAAGGTCGAGATCGAGCAGGTGCCCTACAGCAACATGTACGAGAAGCTCGTGCCGCAGCTCAGCGGGCCGGAGAAGTCAGGCAGCTATGACGTCGTGGCGGTCGACTACTACTGGCCGGGCGAGTTCGCGCGCTCGGGCTGGATGCTGCCGCTCGACGACCGGATCAAGAACGACAAGGTCGACCTCAGTGGGATCGTCCCCGCCTTCTTCAACGTGAACGGCAAGGTGGACGGCGTCACCTACTACATCCCCTACTTCCCGTATCCGATGGGCATCGTCTACCGGAAGGATCTGAACGTCCAGATCCCGAAGACGATGGAGGATTACGTCGCCTACACGAAGAGCCTCAAGAAGGGCGACTACTTCGGGGCGGCTATGCAGGGCGCGCCGACCGACCCGATCGCCATGGAGTGGCTCAACTTCCTGTATGCCAACGGCGGCGATCTCTACGCCGCCGACCTGAAGACCCCGACGGTGAACAACGAGATCGGTCTCAAGGCGCTCAACCAGTACCTGGACATGATCGACAATGCCGCCCAGACCGGGGCCGCCGGCGCCAACCTTGACGACGCCAGCAACCTTTTCGCCCAGGGTCACGCGGCCACGATGGTGACCTACATCACCATCTTCGCCGGCTTCTTCCAGGACCCCGCGAGTTCTCAGATCGTCGACAAGTGGGACGTTGCGCCCATGCCCGGGACGGGCGTCGGCAACGTCGGAGTCTGGTCGTTCGGCGTCCCCAAGAGCTCGAAGAACCCTGACGCCGCCTGGGAGTTCATCAAGTGGGTCACCGAGCGGAGCATCTCGAAGCAGCGTGCCCTGAAGGGCGGTTCGCCGGCCTATACCGACTTCTACTCGGACCCGGAGATCTTGGCCAAGTTCCCCTATCTCACGAAGGCCATCGACATCCTGAAGGCGGGCAAGGGCCTGCCGCTCATCACCAAGCAGCAGGACATGGTCGCCACGCTCGGGCGTGAGCTGTCCGAAGCGGCCAGCAAACGCAAGACTCCGCAGGCCGCCCTCGACGCGATCGCGGCCAAGCTCGTCGAGCTCGCCACGCAGTAGCCGTCGTCCAGGTTCATGTCGCCGGAGGCGAGGGGGTCGGTCATCGACCCCCTCGCCTCCGATGGCCACACTGACCACCCACTGCAGTGACCGAGATGAGCGTGGCCAGCGGACGGCGGGCCGGCAGTGGTAGACGAGGCCTCCCGATGCGGTGGCGCCTCCTCGTGCCCCTGTTCGTGACGCTCCTGCTGGTGGACGCCTTTCCCCTGGCCTACGCTGGGGTGGCCAGCCTGCAGCACTTCCTGCTGTCGGGCGCGGATCGCTCGCGGCCGTTCGTTGGGCTCGCGAACTACACCGACATGGCGTCGAGCGATGCCTTTGCCAACGCTGTCAAGAACACCCTTGTCCTGTCGGCCTCGGTCGTATCGCTCGAGACCATCATCGCCTTCGGGCTCGCGGTCCTCCTGACCCTGCCGAACCTGCGCTTCCGGAACCTCTATCTCCTCGTCGTCATGGTGCCGCTCCTGCTCAGCCCGGTGGCGGTCGGCCTGTCGTGGCGGCTCATCCTGCACCCCGACCTCGGTATCCTCAACTGGACGCTCGGGTTGATCGGCCTGCCCAAGTTCGCCTGGCTCGGCGACGTCAACTTGGCCATGCCCACGATCATCGCGGTCGACATCTGGCACGAGACGTCCGCGCTGATCCTGATCTTCTACGCGGGCCTGACGTCCCTGCCGCACGAGCCGCTCGAGGCCGCACGGGTCGATGGAGCGAGTCCCTGGCAGAGCCTTCGCCACATCATCGTGCCGATGATGGTGCCGATCATCATCGTCGCGCTCCTCATCCGCCTCGTGTCCGCGGTCAAGACCTACGACCTCATCTACATCCTGACGCGCGGCGGCCCGGGTACCAGCACCGAGACGATCAGCTACCTCATCTGGCGGACGGGTCTGGCGGGACCCCTCGACATCGGGCTGGCGGCGGCCGGATCGATCATCCTTCTGCTCGTGATCATCGGGTTGACCTATCTCCTCCTCCGCGCCACCGACCGGCTCGCCGTGGCGGAATAGGGTCGGCAGCGGAGATGCTCGGCCAGCTCACGGACTGGACGGAGGTCCTGGTCGCGGTCGACGTCGGCACGTCCGGAGCCCGCGCGGCGGCGTTCGATCTGGAGGGCCTGCGGCGACTGGAGGTGCGGCGCCCCTACGCCACCCGCTCGCCGCGACCGGGCTGGGCGGAGCAGGATCCCGCCGATTGGCGCCGCGCCGCGCTCAGCGCCCTGGCAGAGCTCGTTCGACGGCTCGGGCCCCACCGGCGGGTGCTCAGCATCGGCTTGACCGGGCAGTGCCCGAGCGTCTGCTTGGTGGACGATCGTGGGCGACCGCTTGGCCCGGGCCTGATCTACCGCGACAACCGAGCGGAGGCCGAGGCGATGGCGATCCGCCGCCGGTTCGGGGACATCTGGATGCACGACCGGACGGGCCACCTTCCCGCGGCCTTCCATATCGCACCGAAGCTGCTCTGGATCCAGGCCAACGAGCCGGCCTGGCTGAGCGAGGCGGCGCTGGCCCTCCAGCCGCGTGACCTCGTCGCCCTGGCTCTCACGGGTGAGGCGGCCACGGACGGGACGCATGCCGCGGCGACCCTGGTCTACGACCTCCGAGCCGGCGACTGGGATGCCGAGCTGGCCGGGGACCTTGGGCTCCCGGCGTCGCTGTTCCCGCCGGTGCGGGCGTCCTGGGAGCCCGTCGGTGCCCTTCGTGGCCGCCTTGCCGAGCGGCTCCGGCTACCCGCCGGGACGCCTGTCGTCCTCGGTGGCGCCGACAGCCAGGCGTGTGCCCTCGGTGCCGGGGTCGTGTCGCCCGGTCCCGTGAGTGAGATGGCCGGGTCGTCGACCTGTCTCAACGCGGCGGTCCCTCAGCCCCTGGGCGATCTGCTCATCACCCATTACCCACACGTCGTGGCAGGTCCCTTCACGACCGAAACGGGCATCAACACGACGGGGGCCGCGGCTGCGTGGGTCGCTGACCTCCTCTACGCGGGCCGCCGCACACATGCGGGCGGCGCCGAGTATGAGCGTCTGGATCGCGAGGCTGCCCAGGTGCCCCCGGGCTCGGACGGCGTGCTCGCCCTGCCCGTCTTCGGCGACGGCGAGCGCACCGATCCGGACCTTCGCGCGGCACTCACCGGCCTGTCGCTCCGGCACGGGCGGGCCGCGCTGGCTCGGGCCGTGCTCGAGGGCGTCGCCTTCACGATCCGGTCCCAGCTGGCACTGCTCACCGCGGGCGGCGCAGCCGTCACCGAGCTGCGTGTCTCGGGCGGCGATGCCCGGCTGGGGACGTGGAACCGGATCAAGGCCGATGTGACCGGCCTGCCCGTCGCCACCGTGCCCGGCGACGCGGCCGTGACGGGCGTCGCGATGCTCGCCGGGCTGGGCGCGCGCGTGTACCGCGATGTTCCCGAGGCGATCGACCGCTGCGTTCGATTCGCGGACAGGTTCGAGCCCGACCCAGCCAACAGTGAGGCCTACGAGGACGCCTACGCGGCCTTCCAGCGGCTCATGGCGGCCGAGGTCGCACGCCGCCACGAGGGGCCGGCATAGCGTTCTCGCCGCCGCGCACCGAGGTATCGAGCGCGCCGGCGTCCCGACGTGCGACGCCAGCGCGCAGATCCCGGCCCGGCCGAGGTGGCGATACGCCTCACGCAGCGTCTGGCCGATCGTCCTGCCCAGGTCCTACGCGTCGGCGGTCACACCGCGTGGCCAGGACCAGACGCGCGGGAGCCACCGTGACCTGTACCTGGTACTCCATCGACGGCCTCCTTCCAGGCCGCGGGCCGCCTCCAGGCGACCCGCTCGAGATCCGCCGCCATCGCCTCGGCCTCTTCAGGTCCGAGGCGCCCGATGACGGCTCCGAAACCGATCAGCACGTGCTCGCCGGCGACGAGGTCGGGCACCATCCGGATGGACACCCGCAGCGGGACGCCGCGGCACTCGACGGTCGCCTCATCACCCCAGACCGCGAGCACCCGGCCGGGGGCCGTGACGCACATGGACGCCTGCCCCTCACCGCTCCGTGCAGCTGAGGCACGGGTCGATGGACAGCAATGCCACGGGGACGTTGGCCATCTGCGTGCCGGGCAGCATCGAGAGCACGGCCGCCAGGTTGGCAAAGGTGGGCGTCCGGACGCGGACGCGAGTTGGGTGTGGCTCGCCGTCGGCGAGCACGTAGTAGAAGAGCTCGCCGCGCGGCGCCTCCACCCGGCTGGTGGCCTCGCCGTGGAGCACCGGCGGGACGCGCGTCGCGAGCGGTCCGGGCAGGCGGTGCAGGCGGTCGAGCGCCTCGCGGCAGAGCCGCATCGACTCGCCGATCTCCCGCCAGCGCACGACCGTTCGGGCCAGGGCGTCGCCGCCCATCTCCACGACCGGCTCGACGGGCAGCTCGTCGTGGGCGGCATAGCCGGAGCGGCGCACGTCGACGGCCACGCCGGACGCCCGGGTCGTCGGCCCCACGAGGCCGAGGTCGAGTGCAACCTGGCGCGGGATGACGCCGACGCCGGCCAGGCGCCGCGCCACCGCCTCGTTGCCGAGCACGAACGGGGCGATCCCGGCCAGACCCCGCTCGACCGCGTCGAGGCCGGCGCGGATGGTCGGCTGGAGGGTGTCGGGGATGTCGCGACGGCAGCCGCCCAGCGCGGTCACCCCGATGATCACCCGGTTGCCGGCCGTGGCCGTGAACAGGTCGAGCACGTCCTCGCGGACCCGCCAGCAGGACTGGAAGAGGGCCTCGAAGCCTATCGCGTCGCCGGCCAGACCCAGCCACAGCAGGTGCGAGTGGACCCGCGTCAGCTCGAACCAGAACGTCCGCAGCAGGCGCGCGCGACGGGGGATCTCCACTCCGGCCAGCGTTTCGATGGCCTGCGCGTAGGCGACCGCGTGGGCCACGGAGCAGATGCCGCAGACGCGCTCGAGCAGCGGCAGGTCCTCGTCGTAGGGCCGCCGCTCGGCCTCCGCCTCGATGCCCCGGTGGATGTAGCCCAGGCCGGGGATGACCTCGACGACGACCTCGTCCTCGAGCGTCAGCTCGAGCTGGATGGGCTCGGCCAGGACCGGGTGCTGGGGCCCGAAGGGAACGACGGTGCGGGTCATGGTCGGCCTCCGGTGTCGCCGGCGGCACCGTGCCCGTTCGTCGACGGCTCCGGCGGCTCAGGCACGCGGGTCGTGCCAGGCCGGACCTCGCGGCCATCGACGACCGGCACGCAGGCGTCGAGCCGCGTCAGGCCGGCGGCCTCGAGCGCCGAGATCGCCTCGCCGTGCGGCCCGTGGACCCAGCCCTCGGGGCCGTCGAAGTCGCGGTAGAGTCGCCCGCGGTAGTCGATCGCCAGGCCGCTGACGGGCAGGCCCTGGAGCTCGGCCATCTCGTTCTCGACCAGGAACGCCGCGCCGTAATGGGCGCCGATTGAGGGCGCCGACCCGCCGGACGGCACCTCGATGCGCAGGTGCCGCAGCCGCTCCCCGCGCTCGAAGTGGTAGAGCACGGTCCAGCTGGCGCGGTGCGGGACGCACGATGCCGTCACCAGGCGCCAGTCGTCGTCGCGCAGCGCGCCCACCGCATCGAGCAACCCGTCCAGCGAAACGGTCGTGCAGTCAGGAAGCCGGGACACGGACCACCTCCTCCTCACCTTGCTCGAGCATCACGATGCTCATCGGGCTCGGGCCGCCGGTCGCCTGCCGCGCCGTCCGGGGCTCGGCCAGCAGGGGCAACGCGGCGATGACCCCGTCGAGGATCCGCTCCGGGGTCGGGGGGCAACCGGGGACGAAGACGTCCACGGGCACGAGCTCGCCGACGCCGCCCAGGATGTTCGGGGCGCCGCGGAAGACGCCGCCGTGGGCGGCGCACGAGCCGACGGCCACGACCACCTTCGGCTCGGCCATCTGGTCGTAGACCGAGCGCAGGACGGCGGCATTGCGCAGGTTCGCCGGGCCGGTCACGAGCAGGATGTCGCCCTGCCGTGGGTCGCCCACGTTGATGACCCCGAAGCGCTCGGCGGAGAAGCGCGGCATGAGCGTGTCGAGGATCTCGATGTCGCAGCCGTTGCAGCCGCCGCAGTCGAAGTGGACGACCCAGGGCGACTTCGTCCGCGAGCGGCGCACCCAGGCCTGCCACAGCTCACGCGGGCCGCGCATGGCTAGGCGCCTCCCGCGCCGAACAGTCGGCCGGTGACGAGGGCGATGACGGCGGCCGTCCCGCCGATCCCCCAACCGATCCAGAGCGCCGAGCGCCAGGTCGCCCGGGGCAGTGTGTTGTCGGCCACGATGGCCACAGTGTAGGTGGCCGCGACGAGACCGATGCCCACCAGCGGCACCGCCAGCGAGGCCAGCGCGATGAGCACCAGGACGAAGGCCGTCTCGTACCAGTGGCCGACCTCGGCCAGGGCCAGCCAGAAGCCGGCCATCTCAGTCGTGGAACCCTTGACCAGCTCCTGGTGGGCGTGGTGGGAGGTGGCGAGGTCGAAGGGCGACTTGCGCAGCGCGATCGCGAGCAGAACGCCGAGCGTCAGGCCCAGCGTGGGCAGCGTGAGCACGGGCGCCCGCGCCGCGGCGACCGCTGCGGCCGAGAAGGAGCCCGCGACGCCCCCGTAGGCGATCGCCACGAGCAGCAGCAGCGGCTCGGAGATGAGCAGCAGGATCAGCTCGCGCGAGGCGCCCAGCTGCGCGTAGGGCGACTCGACCGCGCCCGCGGCGAGGATGAAGAGCACGCGCGCCGCGCCCATCACGAGCACGGCCGCGATGAGATCGCCGCCGGCCAGCACGAGGGCCACGGCACCGGCCGCCAGCACGACGTGCGCCACCAGCAGCGATGCGGCGAGGCGGTCCACCGGCAGGCTCGTCTTGGTGGCCAGCTTGGTGAGGTCGTACCAGGGCTGGAGGATCGGTGGGCCCGCGCGCAGCTGCATCGCCGCGGTGACGCGCCGGTCCACGCCGAGCAGCAGGCCCACGCCGAGCGGCGCCAGGGCGGTGGCGGCCACCAGGGCGACCAGCGCGAGCAGGTTCGGAAGGCCCGGCAGGCTCATGGCGCGATCCCGCCCGCCGCCCGCACGACCCACGTGGCCACCAGCGCGGCGCCGATGACGAGGGCCACGCCGAGCCAGCCGCCCAGACTCGCCCAGCGGCGGATGCCGACCGGCCGGCCGCCCGCGCCGAGGGCATCCCCGTCCGCGCCCCAATAGAAGCCGGCGCCGGCTGCGCTGACCGGCTGCCCCATCGCGCCGTGGAAGGCGGTGGATGCGCCTGGAGCCACGTTGGCGCCGGCGAGATAGGGCTGCGGCGCCACGGCCGGGATGCGCCGCGCCACCAACGCCGCCAGGCCGACGGCGACCAGGATCAGGAGGCCGATGGCGGGCACCGCGAACCCGGCGCCCGCGAGCACGACCGACCAGCCGGAGGCCAGGCCGGCCTCTCGACCGAAGGCGACCTGCGCGGCAGGATCGGCGACCAGGCGGGCCACCGGGGCGGCCAGGATGAGCCCGGCCACCGTGGCCACGCCGAGGGCCGCCATGGCCGCACTCTGGCTGCGCGGCAGGATCCCCGAAAGCTCGGCCCGCGGCCCCTCGACGCGCCGCACGAGGAGGCGCATGGCGACCGCGGTCCACAGCGCGAGGCCCGCCGCTCCGCCGACCGCGAGCAGGACGACGAGCACGAGGTCCGATGCCCCGAGGACGAGCAGCGCCCACTTGGCGACGACGATGCCGAAGGGCGGCAGGGTCAGCGCCCCGGCGGCGATGAGCAGCAGCCCGGCCACGCCGGGGCGCCGGCGGGCGGCGCCGACCAGAGCCTCCAGGTCGCGCGTCCCGCTCAGCTGCTCCAGCGAGCCGACGGCGAGGAAGGCGAGCGCCTTGGCCAGCGCATGGAAGGCGAGCAGCAGCGCACCGGCGGCCAGGGCCGCGGGCGTGCCCAGGCCGGCGGCCGCGGCGATCAGGCCCAGGCTGGAGATCGTCGAGAGGGCGAGGACGCGCTTGAGGTCATGCTCCCGCAGGGCCAGGAGCGCGGCCGTGGCGAAGGCGAAGCCGCCGAGGAACGTGACCGCCGGCCCCAGGAAGCCCTCGACCGCGATGGCCGGGGAGAGCCGCAGCAGCAGGTACGAGCCGGCCTTCACCATCGTGCTGGCGTGGAGCAGCGCGGACACCGGCGCGGCGGCGACCATGGCGCCCAGCAGCCAGGGGTGGAACGGGGTCAGGGCGGATTTCGTGGCGGCGGCAAGGACGAAGCCGCCGAGGATCAGCGGGAGCAGGGCCGGGGCGATCGCGCCCTCGGCGGCCCCGCCGAGGGCGCCGGCGATGACGGTGGAGAGGCTGGCGCCGGGCCCGGCCAGGAGGAGCGCCGCGCCAAGCGCGACGCCGCCGCCGAGGTTGTAGGCCAGCGCACGCCGGGCGGCGGCGACGGCCTCGCGGTCGCCGTCGAAGCCGATGAGGACGAAGCTGCACAGGGTCGTCAGCTCCCAGCCCACGGCCAGGATGCGCAGGTCGTCGGCCAGCACGAGCAGGTGCATGGCCGAGAGGAAGACGAGGAGCCAGGCCAGGAAGGCCGGCGTCCGGGCGGGGGCGATGCGCTGGTGCGCGAGGTGGACCGGCTCGTAGCCCAGGGCGAAGAGGACGATGAGCCCGCCGACCACGGCCGAGACCGCCAGCAGCAGGCCGGCCAGCGGGTCGAGCACGAGTGCGTTCGGGGTCGCGCCGTGCACCTCCTCGGTCAGCGTCTCGACTCCGGTCGCGACCATGGCCACGGCCACCTGGACGAGCGACAGCCCGATCAGCAGCCGGCTGCGGGCGCGGACCGAGATGACCAGGAAGAGCAGCGCCAACAGCGACGGAGCGGCCGACCAGACGATGCCGGCGAGCGGCTCCGCAGGGTCCAGCGCTCCGAGGCCGACGACGATGCGACCCGGCAGGCCCAGCACCCCCCCGGCAGTGAGCGTCACGACGAGTGCGGCGAGGGTCACGCCCAGCGTGACCAGGCTTACGGGCGTCGTCGCGGGATGCGCGTCCTGCCCGCGGCCCACCCGTGCCAGGAAAGCGAGGATGACCGCCCCGGCGGCCGGAGCGATGAGGAGCAGCCAGACGGCGGTCGTGACCGGGTCCATCGACGCCATGCTACGGGGTAGGTCCTAATGCACGACGAGCGTAGCGTGGGCTCGGCGAGGCTCCCAAGGGCCGATCGGCCTCACGGCCGGGGCCGCCCGACACCGGCCGAGCGGTATTACCGGACCCGTGGCCCATCGCGCCGCGACCGGGCACGGAATGACCCGAAGGGATCGCTCGCCACTCCGTCGCTTGATGTGATCTCGCGACGGGTCGGCTATCCGACCTCTCCGGGTCGATGTGGATGATGACTGGTGGCGCGTCAGCGCACCAGTGCCATATGGCCCGACTCGGTCCCCTTCGGCCGCCGCGACCGCTCCTCCCGAGTGCGCTTGACCAGCTTGAGGCGGAACCGGTCGTCCCGCTCGCGCTGCTCGAGGGCCAGACCGATGGCGGTCACGTCGGCCCGGAGCCCGGGGATGATGCGCGTGCGCAACGCGTTCACGCGGCTGCTCGTGCGCCGGATCTCGTGCGCCAGGCGCCGCACGCGCGCCTCGATCGTGGCCAGCCTGATGGCGATCGTGAGCTCTTCCTCGAACCGTTGGGCCGCCAGCTCGATCGTCGGCCCGGATGCCTCCGTCGCCCGACCGCGCGCGCCTGCAGCGCGAACGAGGCTGCGCGGCGTGACTGCGGGCACGGCCACGCCCATGACCGAGGCCGACTCGACCTCGACGGCCACCTCGCCGGCTGCAGCGGCCGCCGCAGCGGCCACCGTCTCCGAGCCCAGCCACACGCGCGCCCCATCGAGGGCGAGCCGCGCCACGCCGGCCGCGGCTTCCAGCTCGTCGTGCGCGGCGAAGACGATGCGCACCTCCCGGTACAGCTCGCGCAGCAGTGCGTCGCGCTTCTGTTCGAGCAGGTCGGCGCCCTGCTCGGCCAGGCCAAGCTGGGCGCGGGCGGCCAGGAGGGCCATCCGGGTCCGCGGCCGGCTCATGTCGTCCCCTCGGGCGGCTGGTCGGTCGTCTCGTCGGTCGTCTCGTCGGTTTCCGCCGGGCGACGAGCGGCCATGACCTCTGCGGGGATGCGGGTCAGCTCGTCGGGTGGCAGCTCGTCCAGGAGCCGCCACGCCAGGTCGAACGACTGGTCGAGCGTGCGATGGACAGGGCCCTGGCCCACGAGCAGGCGTTCGAAGCGGTCGGCGAAGCGCAGCACGCGTTGCTCGGAAGCCGACAGGGCAGCCTCACCGATCACGGTGACCAACCGTCGCAGCTCGCGGCCGCGGGCGTAGAGCGCATAGAGCTGGTCGGCCACGACCCGGTGCTCGGGGCGCGTCCGTCCCGCGCCGATGCCGGCGTTCATCACCCGCGAGAGGCAGGGCAGGACGTCGATGGGCGGCGAGATCGCGCCGCCCCAGAGGTCGCGCGAGAGGACGATCTGGCCCTCGGTGATGTAGCCGGTCAGGTCCGGGATGGGGTGCGTCATGTCGTCGTCGGGCATGGTCACGATGGGCAGCACGGTCAGTGAACCGGGCAGGCCCTTCACGCGGCCCGCCCGCTCGAAGAGCGTAGCGAGGTCCGTGTAGAGGTACCCGGGATAGCCCCGCCGGCCGGGGATCTCCTCGCGCGCCGTGCCCAGCTCCCGGAGCGCCTCGGCGTACGCGGCGACGTCGGTCAGGACGACCAGCACGTCCATGCCCAGCTCGAAGGCGAGGTGCTCGGCCAGGCTCAGCGCGCAGCGCGGCGTGAGCAGCCGTTCGATGGCCGGGTCCTCGGCGAGGTTGAGGAAGAAGGCGATCCGGTCGAGCGCGCCGGAGGCGCTGAAGGCGTCGCGGAAGAAGTCGGCCTCGCGGCGGGTGATGCCCATGGCCGCGAAGATGGTCACGAAGCGCTCCTCGCCCAGCACGCGGGCGCCGGTCGCGATGCGCGCCGCGAGCTGGGCGGCGGGGAGGCCGGCCCCGGTGAAGATGGGCAGCTTCTGGCCGCGGACCAGGCTCGCCAGGAGGTCGATGGCGCTGACGCCGGTCTCGATGAAATCGGAGGGGTGGTCACGGGCGGCGGGGTTGATCGTGCCGCCGTTGACGTCGACGAGCCGGAGCGGGACGATCACCGGGCCGTCATCGATGGGCCGGCCGCGGCCGTCGAGCACGCGCCCCAGCATCTGCGCCGAGACCCCCAGCCGGAAGGGCTCGCCGGTGAACTCGACGAGCGTGGAGCCGAGATCGAGGCCGGCGGTGCCCTCGTAGGCCTGGACGACGGCGAGGTCGGGCGCGAGCTCGATGACCTGGCCGTGGCGGCGCGCGCCGTCCGGCCCGGTGACGATCACCTGCTCGCCGAGGGCGATGCCCGGGGCTCGCCGGACGATGAGGAGTGGCCCGGCCAACCGCTCGACCCCGCGCAGGCGGCGCACGGAGAGGGTGGAGGCGGCGCCGGCGTCGGGCTCGGTCATGGGATGGCCTCGGCCTGCAGGTCCGCCAGCCGTCCCGCGAGCGCGTCGAGGCGGGCAACGAGGTCCTCGCCGGACCAGCTCCGGGCGCGGCGCAGCTCGTCGAGGACGGGGGCTTCCATCGCCTGGCCCAGCGTCGCTCCGCGACCGAGCGCAGCCGACAGCCCCGTGCGCACGGCGAGGACCGCGCGCAGCAGCGCGACTTGTACCTCCGGCGGCCGCGCGGCATCCACGGGGTCGAAGGCGTGCTGCTGGAGGAACGCCTCGCGCAGCAGGCGGGCGACCTCGAGCACGACGCGGTCCTCGTCGGGCAGGGCGTCGGCGCCCACGAGGGCGACCACGTCGAGCAGCTGGCGCTCGCGCACCAGCAGGTCGATCGCTTCCGCTCGCCGCTCCCGCCAGCCGGGATCGAGCGTCTCCTCGTACCACGGCGCGAGCTGGTCCACGTAGAGCGAGTACGACTGCGTCCAGCTGATGGCCGGGAAGTGGCGGGCGTGCGCCAGCTCGGCGTCCAGCGCCCAGAAGGCGCCGGCGAGGCGGAGGCTGGCCTGGGTGACCGGCTCGCTGAAGTCGCCGCCGGGGGGCGAGACGGCGCCCACGGTCGTGATCGAGCCGGTGCGTTCCGGCACCCCCAGCACGACCGCGCGGCCGGCGCGCTCGTAGAACCCCGCCAGGCGGCTGCCGAGATAGGCTGGGAAGCCCTCCTCGCCGGGCAGCTCCTCGAGCCGGCCGCTGATCTCGCGCAGTGCCTCCGCCCAGCGGCTGGTCGAGTCGGCCAGCAGCGCTACCTGGTAGCCCTGGTCGCGGAAGTACTCGGCGATCGTCGCGCCGAAGAGCACCGAGGCCTCGCGCGCGGCCACGGGCATGTTCGAGGTGTTGGCGATGAGCACGGTCCGAGCCAGGAGGGGACCGCCGGTCCGGGGGTCGACCAGATCCGGGAAGCTCGCGAGCAGCTCGGCCATCTCGTTGCCCCGCTCGCCGCAGCCGACGTAGACGACGATGTCCGCGTCCGACCAGCGCGCGAGGGCTTGCTCGAGGACCGTCTTGCCGGTCCCGAAGCCGCCGGGGATGACCGTCGCGCCGCCCTTGGCGACGGGGAACAGCATGTCGATGACGCGCTGGCCGGTCAGCAGCGGGCGCTCGACCGGCAGCCGGCGGCGGACGGGTCGCGGCACGCGGACCGGCCAGCGCTGGGCCAGGTGCAGCGGCACGATGCCCGCCGCAGTCTCGAGGCGGCCGATCGGCTCGGCGATGCCGTGGTCCCCCGGCCGCAGCTCCAGCAGGCGGCCGCGGGCCATGTCCGGCGGGACGAGGATGCCGTGGCGGATGGGCCCCTCGGCGACGGTGCCCAGGCGATCTCCCGGGCCGACCTCATCGCCGGCCGACCGCTCGGGCTCGAAGGACCAGCGTCGGTCGGGACCGAGGGCGAGCTGCGGGCCGGCCAACTCGGCCCCCTCCGCGTCGAAAGCGGCCGCCGCGCGGCCGGGGAGCAGCAGCCAGGTGCCGCCCGCGGCCAGGCGGTCCAGCGGTCGCTGCAGCCCGTCGAACGTCGCGCCCAGAAGACCCGGCCCGAGCCAGGCGTGCAGCGTCGAGCCGGACGGCGCCACCGGGTCGCCCACCCGCAGGCCGGCCGTCTCCTCGTAGACCTGGATCGTCGCCTCGCCCGGCTGGAGGCGGATCACCTCGCCGAGCAGCCCCTCGGGGCCGACACGGACGACCTCCCCGATCGTGGCGCTCTCGAGGCCCGCGGCGCGCACGACGGGACCGGAAGCGGCCGTGATCCTGCCCGTGGTCGGCGCCTGCGCCGTCATCGCCAGCTCCCGCCCGACAGCTCGATGCGGTAGCCGATCGCCCGCTGGAGCATTTCGCCGAGCATCTGGCGGCGGGTCGTGAAGTCGGTCACGACGCCGGCCGGGATCGACAGGACGATCGGGCGCGGGAGGCGCTCGAGGCTCCCCCGCAGCCGCTCGTCGACGCTCGCCCACAGGTCGGCCGTGACGAGCACGAGGCCGACGTCGCCCTCATCGACGACACGCCGCAGGGCGATGACCGCCTCCGGGCCGGGACGCGCCACGACGGTGGCCGGCCCGGCCAACCGGAAGCCGTCGGCGAGCGGCGGGGAGGAGACGACCACGAGGCGGGCCATCTCAGGTCGTCCTCGCGGTCATGTACGTGCCGACGAGCTGGCCGCTCCAGCCCGCGGCCACCCGCGCCAGGATCGCGCGCAGCCCGATGGCCTGGGCATCCACGGCCGCCACATACCCGGCGGCCGCACCGATGCCCAGCGGGTCGCGAGGCCCGGCCGCGGCGAGCCGGTCCAGGCGGGCCAGCGTCGTTGCGCGCTCCACGTTGGCGGCGGCGCTCGCGCCCTCGCCGCGCAGCTCCGCGGCGACCGCCTCGCGGTCCGCGCGCTCCGCGGCGATGATGGCGCGGACCCGTGCCGCGTTCCCACCCCGGCCGGCCGCCCGCGCGAACCGGGCTCGCTCGAACGCCTTGCGCAGGGCCGCCTCGAGTGGCTCCCAGGCGCTGACCCCGAGCTGGGAGCCGAGTGACGCCACGGCGTCGGCCGGCACGAGCCCGAGCCGCGCCAGATGACGGACGGCCGCCTCGAAGGTCGGCGCCCGCGCCAGGCTGCCGAGTGCGGTGGGGGAGAGGAGGGCGCCCCCGATGATCGTCGCGGCCACCGCCTCCGGCGTCTCCCCCGCCCGCCGCCGGCGCAGCACGGCGAAGGCGCGCTGCACGTCGAGGGGCATCACGAGCGCCTCCACGAGGTCCCTCTCCGGCGGCGTGTACCAGCGGGGCAGGGCCCCCAAGCGGGCCGAGCGGTGGCGCTCGACGCACACCTCGAGGGCGCTCTGGGGATCCGCCGCCAGGGGCGCCACCTCGCGCAGGATCGGCCGCCAGTCCTCGGCGCGCTCGAGGAGGACCAACAGCTCGGCGGCGGATCCCGCCTCGAGGAGGCGGCGCAGGCTGGGGCCGTCCAGCAGCCGCCCGCGCAGGGCGGCGATCCTGGCGTTACCGTATTCGTACATCTCAGCCGGCCAGTCCGAGGATCCGGGCGACCGGCTCGGCCAGGCGCGCCCGGGCGCGTTCCAGGCGGGCCGCGATCGTCGCGTCCACCTCGATCCGTCCGTCGCGCGAGCGCGCCACGACCCCCGGGGCGCTGTCACCGCTCCCGATGGTCACGATCGCGTCGGGCCCGGCCAGTGTCGTCGCCTCCTCGACGAGTCGTTCCAGCGCCCGTGCCCAGCGGTGTTCGTCGGTGCCCCCGGCGACGGCCTCGAGCCGCGCCGCCGCGTCGGCGAACACGGCCTCCACCCAGGCGGCGCCGAGCTCGGCGCGTCGCTCGAGCAGCCGCAGCCGCGCCGCGTTGACCATGCGCGTGGCCTCTGCCCGGATCGCCGGCTCGGCGCGCTCGCACGCGGCGGCGACCTGCGCTCGGGAGCGCTCCTCGGCCTTGGCGATGAGCTGCGCCGCGCGCGCCCGGGCTTCGGCGAGGCACCGCGATGCCTCGGCCTCGGCCTCGGCCTCGATCTGCCCCAGGATCGCCTCGACGCTCATGGGCCCGCGCCCGTCACGGTCGTCGGCTCAGAGGAAGAGGATCATCGCGGCGACGACGAAGCCGAGGATGACGATCGTCTCCGGCAGGGCCACGAGGATCAGGATCGTCCCGGTCACCTCGGGCTTCTCCGCGACCGCGCCGGCGCCGGCCGCTCCGATGCGTGACTGCGCCCAGCCCGTCCCCAGGCCGGCGATGCCGACGGCGAGCGCCGCGGCCAGGAATCTGATGCTCTCGTCCATCTCACGGTCCTCCTGAGGGTCGCACGGGAAGCCTGGTCCCATCGCGAGCGAGCGCGGAGACGAAGGGCTCGTAGCGCACTCCGCCCGGTTCCACGAACTTGCTGAAGAACTCGACGTAGTGGAGGCGCAGGCCCTGCACGGACGAGTCGAAGAACCCCAGGACGAGGTTCAGGGCATGGATCACCGCCGCCACGACCACGCCGAGCACGACATTCTCCGGGAGCCCGCCGAGCCGGTTGGCCACCAGGGCGAGCATCACCGAGGCGAGCCCGATGGCCATCAGCCGCGCGTAGCTCAGGACGTTGCCCAGGACGCCGATCACCTCGATCGGCCCGGCCAGCCCCGCCGTCGCGACCAGGACGACCAGCGCCACGAGGAGCGCGGCCAGGGCCACCTGGCCGGCGACGGCGGGCATCAGGCGGGCCAGCCAGCCGATGATCACGAGCACGGCCACGAGGCTCACCAGCAGCGCGCCCCGCCGTGCCAGCTCGCTGCGGTGCTGCAGCAGGGCCGCGTTGATCATGCCCAGCACGAGCCCCAGCCCGACCTGGGCGACCCCGATGGAGATCGCCAGCACGAGGAGCGGCACGATCGCCTCACGGCGGTCGAGCCAGACCGGGCCAAGGCCGAGCATGCGCTGTCCCGCGTCCCCGAACCATTCGCCGAAGAGGACCCCGAACCCGATCGTCGCCGCCGCTGAGAGCATGCCGATCGGCCAGAGGATGCCCATGAGGGGTTTGCCGCGCCAGCGTCGGCGTGCCCAGAGGAGCAGCCCCAGGAGGAGGAAGCCGTAACCCACGTCCGCCACCATCAGGCCCACGAAGGCGGGGAAGGTCAGGGCCAGCAGCGGCGTCGGGTCGATCGAGCCGTAGCGGGGCATCGAGATGAACGACGCGAGCGGCTCGA
>JBGPMJ010000011.1:0-17937 GCA_041486935.1 Candidatus Limnocylindria bacterium
CACGTTCGGCGCGTATGTCGGCTTCCAGGTGCCCGCCGTGCCGCTCCCCTTCGGCCTCTACCTGCCCGAGAACCCGTATGTGCCGATCACCCTGCAGACGTTCGGCGTCCTCTTCACCGGCGCCGCCCTCGGCTTCAGGCGCGGCGCCGCCTCGAGCGCTCTCTACCTGCTCCTCGGCGTCATGCACGTGCCCGTCTTCGCGGCCGATCCCGCGACCGGCATCCACCCCACCGGCATCGAGCGCATCGCGACCCTCGACGGTGGCCACCTCGTGCTCGGCACGACCGGCGGCTACCTCATCGGCTTCGTCGTGGCGGCTGCGGTCGTGGGCCGGCTGGCCGAGCTGGGCTGGGACCGCAAGGTCGGCGCGGCGCTGGCGGCGATGCTGATCGGCGAGGCGATCATCCTGGCCTTCGGCGTGCCCTGGCTGGCAGTGGCCATCTCGGCGCCGCTCGACGTCGCAGCCACGTACGGCCTCTGGCCGTTCCTGCCGGGCGACGTGTTCAAGGTCCTCGTCGCGGCCGGGACGCTGCCGCTCGGCTGGTGGGTCGTGGCGCGCCGACCGAGCGACCGCTGACGCAGCGCTCCCGCCGCGCCTCGAGCCGCCTGCGACGATGACAGCGGCGATCGCCACCGAAGGCCTCACCAAGCGCTACGGTCACCGCGGTCCTCACCCACCCGGCGCGGGCGGCGTGATCGAGGCCCTGACGGACCTGTCGATCGAGGTGCGCGAGGGCGAGGTCTTCGGCTTCCTCGGCCCCAACGGCTCGGGCAAGACCACGATGATCCGGCTCCTGCTCGGCTACCTTCACCCCAGCGCCGGCCGGGCACGGGTCCTCGGTCTCGATACCGAGCACGATGGGCTGGCCGTCCGATCTCGCGTCGGCTATCTGCCCGGCGGCATCGCCCTCTACGACACGATGAGCGGGCTGGATCTGCTCGACTACCTGTGCCGGCTCTATCGCCGTCCGCCGGCGCGCCGCGCGGCCCTGGCCGACCGCCTGGAGATGTCGGCCGCCACGCTGCGCCGCCCGGTGCGCGACTACTCGCGTGGCATGCGCCAGAAGATGGGCGTGATCCAGGCGTTGCAGCACGACCCGGAGCTGGCCATCCTCGACGAGCCGACCGAGGGGCTCGATCCGCTCATGCAGCGCGCCTTCTACGACATCCTGGCCGAGCTCAAGCACGAAGGCCGCACGGTCTTCTTCTCCTCGCACATCCTGTCCGAGGTCGAGCGCGTGTGCGATCGCGTGGCGATCATCCGCCACGGCCGCCTCGTGGCGCTGCAGGAGATCGGGCAGCTGCTCGACAGCCGCAAGCGCCACGTCGAGATGCGCCTGTCCGGCCCGGCCCCGTCCCTGGTCGACGTGCCCGGCGTGACCGGCGTCCACGTCACCGACGGGCTCGTCACCTGCCAGCTGGAGGGAGACGTGCGGCCGTTCCTGGCCGCGATCGAGGGCGCCCCGATCCGCGACCTGACCATCGAGCCGGCCCATCTCGAGGAGGCGTTCCTCGAGTACTACGCGGAAGACCTCGGCCTCGCCGACGCGTCGCTCGCGCGGGCCGCGGGCAGGGGCGCCTGATGGACCGCGTGCTCTTCGCCAGGACGCTCCAGGCCCAGCGCACGAAGCTGTTCATCGTCGCGGTCGCCCTCGTCATCTGGGGCCTGCTGATGCCGCTCATCTACTCGGAGCTGATCGACACGCCGCTCGGCGCGCAGTTCAAGCAGATGATCGATTCCGGCCTGTTCCCGGCGCGGTTCGCCAATTTCGGCGGCAGCAACGTGTTCACGCTGCCGGGGGCGATCGCCCTCGGGTTCATCCACCCCATCTTCGTCGCCATCGTCGGCGTCTTCGCCATGGGCTTCACGGCCGCGGCGGTGGCGGGCGAGCGTCAGCGGGGCACCCTCGAGGTCGTCCTTGCCCGCCCGATCTCGCGGCGCACGGCCTACGGCTCGCTGCTGGGCGCTACGATCGTCATGCTCGGCCTGGCCATCCTGGCCATGGTCGCGGGCACGCTGGCCTCGGCGGCGGTCTTCGGCAAGCTCGATGAGCTGGACGTGGGCCAGGTCCCGCTGCTCTGGCTCAACACCGTCCTGCTGTACCTCGCGCTCGGCTCGGTGGCGCTGGCCGCCTCGGTCTCCTTCGACCGCCTGGCGCCGGCGCTGGGCATCACGCTCGGTTTCACGCTCGTCTCGTACTTCCTCCAGATCCTCGGCTCGCTCTGGCCGGACGCCGAGCCATTGCAACCGTTCTCGCTCTTCCACTACCTCGACCCGGCCGCGATCCTCGACGGCAAGGGCGACCCGTTCGACCTGGTGCTGCTGGCCGTCGTGACGGCCCTCGCGGTGGCCTGGGCGCTCGTGGTCTTCCCGCGCCGCGACCTCGCGGCACCGAGCTAGGTTCCGCCGGCCGGGCCGGGTCGGATGACGGTCTACAATCCGGCGGCGCGCGCCTGTAGCTCAGTGGATAGAGCGGATGGCTTCGGACCATCAGGTCGCGGGTTCGAATCCTGCCGGGCGCGCCATTCCCCCCCCGTGCCGCCGCCACGTACGGCGGCGGCCTGTTAGATTTGCGTCCTGTGTCCGATCCCAACCAGCCCGGTCCGCTCGACCGCGCGGCCGCGACCGACCTTCTCGCCCGCGCCGACGCCCTCGTTGGGTCGGGCGAGTTCGCCCTCGCTGAGGGCTACTACGGCCGCCTCATCGGCGCGGGCGACGCCACGACCCACGTGGCCGCGCTGCTCGGCATCGCCGAGTGCCGCTACCGGCTCGACGACGAGCCCGGCGCCCGCGCCGCCTGGGAGTCCGCTGCGGGCGCGCCAGAGACGGCGCTCAGCTGGTTGGCCTGGAAGCGCCTGGCCGCCGACCGGGTGCGCGCGGGCGACCTTCGCGCTGCTCTCGACGCCTACCGCCAGGCGGAATCGCGCGCCCCCGCCGACGAGCGTGCCGAGCTGGCCTCGCGCCTCGGCTGGCTGAATAAGGAGCTGGGCAACGGAAACGCGGCCGAACGTGCCTTCGGGCGGGCGCGCCGAACCGGCGCCCCGACCCCCCTCGTCACGTGGGCCCTGCTCGCGGTCACGCTCGGCATCGGCTTCTCGTCCATCCTCAGCCCCGACAGCCAGGCCTTCTGGTTCACGCTGCTCGGCCTGGACAAGCAGGCCGTCGCCGCAGGCGAGTCGTACCGGCTCTTCACGGTCGTCTTCGTGCATGCCGGGCTCATCCATCTGGCCAGCAACATGTATGCGCTCTACCTTGTCGGGCCGCTGGTCGAGGGCCTCTACGGGCACACCCGGTTCCTGGCCTTCTACGTGCTGACGGCCATCGCTGCCTCGACCGCGAGCTACGTGCTCGTGCCCGCGGACGCGGTCGGGGCCAGCGGGGCGATCTTCGGGCTCTTCGGGGTCCTCTTCGTGGTGCTGCGCGTGCACCGCCCGCTGCTCGGTCGCGCCGCCCGCAGTCTGGCCAGCCAGGTGGGGGTGCTGATTGTCCTCAACCTCATCCTCGGTTTCGGCCTCATGGGCGCTGGCTTCGGCATCGACAATGCCGCCCACGTCGGCGGGCTCCTCGCCGGGGCGTGGCTCGGCCTGCTCATCGCGCCGCGGATGGCCACCCTGCGCAACGCCTTCGCGCGCCCAGGGACGGCGCCCGAGGCACCGAGCATCGCGGCGCTGTTGCTGAGAGCCGCGGGCATCCTGGCGCTGCTGGCGGCGATCGGGTTCGGCCTCGTCCTGGGGACGGCTGCCCGCGTCTAGGTGCGGTCCACGACCAGATCGTGACGCCAGCCGAAGCGGTCGATGATGCGGTAGAAGTTCCGCCGGCTCAGCCGGTCGCGCTCGGCGTCCGGGACGCTCGTCCAGCCACGGTGCTCATGGCGCAGGGCGGGCAGGGGCAGGGCGACCGCCCGCCGCGGCCGAGCTTCCTCGCCCTCGTCGCGCAGGACCAGGCTCCACCAGATGTCGAGGTTGCGGTAGAACCGGAAGCGCTCGTCGAGGGGGCCGCGCGCGACGTAGTCGGCGCGCCGGAAGGCCAGGCAGTAGCCTTCGATGGCGGCTACGTCGCCGGGCCCGGCCTCCTGGAAGTGGCGCAGATCGTGCGTGGCGACGCCCCAGCCGCCGGCCACCGCCGCAGACGGGTCTGCCAGGGCCGCGACGAGCGGCGTGACCACGTCCCCGCTGGGCTCGACGCTCGTGTCGAGCACGATGACCACGGCCCCTGCCGCGCGGCGGAGGCCGGCGTTCAGGGCCGCCGCGTGGCCCAGTCGGGCGCTCGTCCAGATGACCGCGTCCGGGCCCCCTGTCGCGCCCTCGAGGCTGTCGCCGCCCTCGAGCCCCTCCAGTGCGGCCGCCTGCCCGCGTGACGGGGCGTCGGCCACGACGACGACCTGGGTGTCCGGCTGCCCGTGGGCGCGCAGGCCGGCCAGGGTGCGGGCGAGGTCGTCGGGCCAGTCGGTGGCGATCAGCACGACGGTGGCTGGGGCGCTCGGGGGTTCCGAGAGCCGGGAGGGCACCGATGCGCTGGCGCCGTGGCGGAGGCGGGCGCCGTCGGCGACGTCGGGCGGGCGCGCCGGCGCGAGGTCGAAGTCGAGGCCTCGGTCCACGAGCTTCCAGCCGGCCGCCTCGATCTGGTCGCGCAGGCGATCGGCGGTCGCGAAGTCGCGCGCCGCCCGGGCCCCGGCGCGCGCGCGGGCGAGGGCGACGATCTCGTCCGGGGCGGTGGCTGGCACGGAGGCAGGATAGCGACGCCCGGCCGTGACCGCGGCCGCCCGACCGGCTACCCTGCCGAGGATGGATCGCTCCCTGTGGGCCGTTCTGGTCGGCACGTTCACGCTCCGCTTCAGCACCGGCCTCACGGGGGCGCTGCTGGGCTTCTTCCTGGGTACCCTGGCGAAGGAACGCCCGGAAGCGGGCATCGACGCCGTCAAGGTGGGCGTCATGGCCGCCACGTTCTACGTCGCCGAGATGGTGCTGGCGCCGCCCTTCGGGCTCCTCTCGGACCGCATCGGGCACCACCGGGTCATGCAGTTCGGGCCGGTCTTCGGGGCCGTCGCCGTCGTGCTCACGGCGGCCAGCACGAACCTCGTCGGGCTGGCGCTGGTCTTCCTCCTCGTCCTCGCCCTGACCCGCCTCCTCGAGGGCGCCTCGACGGCGGCCTCGGTGCCTTCGATCCTCGGCTACATCGCGCTGGTCACGGCCGGCGACGAGTCGCTGCGCGGCAGAGCTGCGGCTCGCTTCGAGGGCGCGACGCTGGCCGGCCTGGGCGCCGGCTTCATCGTGGCGCCCAAGCTCTACGAGGCGGTCGGGGCCACGGCCTTCCTGCTCAACGCGGGCATCTACCTCGTTTCGCTGCTGATCTACCGCTACGGCGTGGCCGACCCGCGCGGCGCGGCCGATCTGCTCGCGGCTTCTCATCCGGGCTGGCGCCGCTACGGCGATCTCGTGCGCAGCACGCACGTGATGCTCTTGGCGCCCACCTGGATCGCCATCAACGCGGCCATCGGGCTCTGGTTCAGCCAGTCGATCTTCCAGTTCTCGCGCCGGGACGCCCGCTTCCCCGCGCAGGTCCTCCATGGCGGCTTCGACGCAACGCAGATCACCGTGGCGGCCATCGTCATCGCCGTTATCTTCGCGGCCGGGCTGATCTACTGGGGCAACCGTTTCAAGAGCATGCGACGCACGACGATCATCCTGTACGGCGTGCTCGGCGGGGCGGGCATGGTGATGGCCGGGCTGGCCCTCAATCGTCCGGGCCTGCCCATACTCGTCACGGTCGTTTTCGCCCTGGCCATGGCCGCCGGTCTCTTCGTCCTCGCGGGCGCCACCCCCGCGGCCCTGGGCCTGCTCGCCGACGTCTCCGAAGCCTTCCCCGCGGACCGCGGCGCGATCATGGGCCTCTACAGCGTCTTTCTGGCCATGGGCCAGATCACCGGGAGCCTCATCGGCGGATTCGCGGCGGACGCCCAGGGGATCGACGGGCTCTTCGTGTCCACGGTCGTGCTGCTGGGCGTCGCGCTGGTCCCTCTGTCGCGTCTGCGGCGGGCGGAGCACTTCGTGGGTGGCCCCGGCACGCCGGTGACGCTCGACTGACCTTCGCCCTTCAGCGCGGCCCATGGGGCCCCCAGGGGTGCCTGATGGGCCCCCACCACGCCCGGTCGACCCCCCGGCGCGGGCGTCAGGCTCGGTGGCCGGTGCTAGCTCGGATCCCGCGGTCCAGCATCACCGTCGGCTTCGCCGTTGCGGCGGTGATGACATTGGACCCATCAACTCTCGTCGGTCCGAGATCGTGGCTTGAGCGTGATCTCGGCATCGAGCGCAAGGATCAGGGACGCCACCGCCGTGATGCGCATCCCCGGTGCCAGGCCCCGTTCCGCCCGAGAGATCTCCGACTGATGGACACCCGACACGGCCTGCAGGTCGCGCTGGGACCAGGCCCGCCCGTGCCGGGCGCGAAGCAGGTCGGCTCCGATCGCCCTGAGGGGGCGCTCGTCCGCGTGGCGGATGTTCGCGGCTCGGCGGTCCATGGGCCGATCGAAGCACATCGCGGTTGGCGGGGGCTTCCCGCTCGATCAACCGCCGCACATCCTGATGGCGCCATTGTCATCAGCCGGGAGGCACGAGTGCGCGGCCGAACGCACGGTGCGGCCGAACGCACGGTGGGGCTGAGCGCACGGTGGGGCTGAGCGCACGGTGCGGCCGACCGCGAGGCGATCACCGGGCATAGAATCCGCCGATGAGCCAACCGACAAACCGGACCCCCGAGGCTACAGGCGCGGCGACGCCGACCACCCACGGCAACTTCATCGGCGGCGAGTGGTGCGAGAGCGTCACCGGCCGCACCTTCGAGAGCGTCAACCCGGCCGACACGCGCGACATCGTGGGCCGCTTCCAGGCCTCGAACGCTGCGGACGCGGCGGCCGCCATCCGGGCCGCCGACACGGCGCTGCCGGCCTGGCGCGCCACCCCGGCCCCCAAGCGCGGCGAGATCCTCTATCGCTTCGGTGCCCTCATGGTCGAGCACAAGGAGCGGCTGGCACGGGCCATGACGCGCGAGATGGGCAAGGTCCTGGCCGAGGCGCGCGGCGACGTGCAGGAGGGCATCGACATCGCCTTCCTGATGGCCGGCGAGGGCCGTCGCATGTTCGGCGACACCGTGCCCAGCGAGCTGCCCGACAAGTGGGCCATGAGCATCCGCCAGCCGATCGGCGTGGCCGGCATCATCACGCCCTGGAACTTCCCCATCGCCATCCCCTGCTGGAAGATGATGCCCGCGCTCGTGACCGGCAACACGGTCGTCTTCAAACCGGCGTCGGACACCCCCCACTGCGCGGTCCTGCTGATTGAATTGATGCACGAGGCGGGCTTCCCGGCCGGCACGATCAACCTCGTGACCGGCTCCGGCGAGGACGTGGGGCTGCCCATCGTGGAGAGCCCCGACGTCCCGGTCATCAGCTTCACCGGCAGCAACGTCACGGGCACGGCCATCGCGCAGCTGGCGGCGAAGCGTCTCAAGCGTCTCTCCCTGGAGCTGGGCGGTAAGAACGGCGTCATCGTGATGCCCGACGCCGACCTCGAACTGGCCACCGACGGCATCGTCTGGTCCGCCTTCGGCACGACCGGTCAGCGCTGCACCGCCTGCAGTCGGGTCATCGTGCACGAGGCCGTGGCCGACGATCTCGTCCGCCGGATCGCCGAGCGCGCCGCGGGGCTCCGCCTCGGCCCCGGGCTGGACGAGACCACGGACGTCGGCCCGCTCATCAACGCTGCCGCGCTCGAGAAGGTAGGCCGGTACGCGGGGATCGGCCGCGCGGAAGGCCGCCTCGTCATCGGCGGTGGACTCGCCACGGATCGCCCGGGCTGCGAGCACGGCCACTTCTTCGCCCCCACCGTCTTCGACGGCATCGAGCCCATGGACCGCCTCGGCCAGGAGGAGATCTTCGGTCCCATCCTGTCGATCATCCGCGTGCCCGACTACGACGCCGCGATCATGGCCGCCAACCAGACCCGCTTCGGGCTCTCGGCGAGCATCTTCACGCGGGACGTGAACCTCGCCTTCCGGGCCATGCGCGACCTCGAGGCGGGCATCGTCTACGTCAACGCGGGGACCATCGGCGCTGAGACGCACCTGCCCTTCGGCGGCTGGAAGGGCACCGGCAACGGCCATCGCGAAGCGGGCCATGCGGCACTCGACACCTTCACCGAGTGGAAGGCAGTCTATGTGGACTACTCGGGCCGCCTTCAGCGCGCGCAGATCGACAACCAGCCCGACTGACGGCGCCGCGGGGGCAGGATGAGGAGGGGGCACCACAAGAGATAGGTCGATCGACCGATGCGCGTCCCACCGCCTTAGACCGAGCCTCGATCCCAGCCGGCATGTGGCCGACGTGGGAGCGGAGGATCGACGATGGCGGATCTGGCACTGGCATGGACGCCCCGAGCGGGGCCATTGCCGGGTGGAGGGACGGAGATGATGCTGGTCCGGGCATTCGAGGAGGACCGGGCGCCCCTCGAGGGGTACCTGCTATCGCTGACCCGCGACCGGGCGGTGGCCGAGGATATCGCCCAGGAGGCCTTCGCCCGCCTCGTGCGCGAGGTCCGTGCCGGCCGCTCGCCGACGAGCGTGCACGGGTGGCTGCGACGGGTGGGCGCCAACCTGGTCATGAGCCGTGGCCGCCACCTCCAAGTCGCCGAGCGCAAGCGATTCTCCCTGGTCGTGTACGACGTGGCGGACTCGGCCGAGTCCGCGGCGCTCCGCCGGGAGGACTGCCGGCTGCTGCGGAGCGCCCTGGCGACCCTCGAGCAGACTGACCGCGACGCGCTCCTGCTCGCCGCAGCCGGCCTCAGCGGCGCCGAGATCGGCGCCCGCATCGGGCGATCCGACGGCGCCACGCGCACGCTGCTGTGCCGCGCTCGACGCCGCCTGCGCGACCGGCTCGCCCTGGCCGAAGGCGTGGCCGTCGCCTGACCCGCCGCGCGGTCGGCTGGTTCGCTCGAATCTCGGGCATGGCCTCGATGCGATAGGCTCGCGCCCATCGGTCCCCCAGGCATCCCATCGAGGTCGGCAGTGAAGATCGGCGTGCTCGGCGGCGGGGCGTTCGGCCGCGCGTTCATCCCGCTGTTCCAGGCACATCCGGACGTCTCCGAGGTGGTCCTGGCCGAGGTCCTGCCGGAACGACGCGACGAGATCGCGGCGCTCTTCGGGTTGCGGCGATCCGTCGCTTCGCTCGAGGAGCTGTGCGCCATGGACGTCGACGCCGTCGCCATCTTCACCCAGCGCTGGCTGCACGCGCCCCAGGCCATCGCGGCCATGGAGGCCGGCAAGCACGTCTTCAGCGCGGTGCCGGCGGCGACCACGGTCGACGAGATGCGCGCCGTGGTCGCGACCGTCGAGGCGACGGCGCGGACGTACATGATGGGCGAGACGAGCGTCTACTACCCGGCCGCGATCTACTGCCGGCAGCGCTTCGCCGCGGGCGACTTCGGGCGCTTCGTCTACGGCGAGGGCGAGTACATCCACGACATGTCGCACGGCTTCTACGACGCCTACCGGTACAGCGGCGGCGACAACTGGAAGCGGACGGCCAGCTATCCGCCGATGCTCTACCCCTCGCACTCGGTGGCCATGGTGCTCTCGGTGACGGGTGCGCGCATGACCCACGTCGCATGCTTCGGCGTCCGCGACCAGGAAGGCGACGGCGTATTCGAGCGCGAGGTCAGCCTCTGGCAGAACGACTTCAGCAACGAGTCGGCGCTCTTCCGTACCTCCGACGGCGGTGTCTGCCGCATCAACGAGCTGCGGCGCATCGGCGTCTCCGCCGGCAGCTCGGTGCGCCTGTCGCTCTACGGCACGCTGGCGAGCTTCGAGGAGCAGTCGAACGCCCGTGTCTGGACGACCCGGGAGCCCGCGCCGCCCGTCGACCTGACCGAGCTGCTGCGCTGCGCGGGCTTCGAGGGCGAGGACCCGGCCTCCCCGCGACCGGGCATCGATGGCGCCTTCTACGCCGGCCTCTCGGCCGTGCACGACGCGGCCCGCCTGCCGGCCAGCTTCCTCGGTCTGCCCAATGCCCATTTCGGCTCGCACCAGTTCCTGGTGGTCGACTTCATCGAGGCATGCCTGGCCGGTGCCAGGCCGAGCGTCAGCGTCTGGGACGCCGCGCGCTACTGCCTCCCGGGCATGGTGGCCCACGAGTCGGCGCGGCAGGGCGGCGTGCTGCTGGAGATTCCCGACCTGGGCAGCGGAAACTGACTCGCCGCGCCGGCCGCAGGCTCGACGAGGGGAACATAATCCCGGCGTGGCCGGGATCGACAGGGCATTCGTGGGGCGGCGTCCCGAGCTTTCTCGGCTGCGTGCCGCGCTGGGCCAGGCCGAGGCGGGCGAGCCGCGAGTCGTCGTCGTCTCGGGCGAGGCGGGCATCGGCAAGTCCCGGCTCGTCGCGTATGTCGGTGCCGAGGCGCGCGAGCGGGGCTGGCTGGTCATCGGCGGGGCCTGCCTCGAGCTGAGCGGGGGCTCGATGCCCTACCTGCCCTTCGTCGAGGCGTTGCGAGCGCTGCTCGCGGCCCTTCCCCCGGACCGCGTCCGGCCGATCATCGGTCCCGCCCGCGAGGAGCTGAGCCGTCTCGTCCCCGAGCTGGCCACGGAGCCGCGCGGTCTCGAGGCACGCCCGGCGGCCGGAGCGGCCCTGGGCGAGGAGGGCCTCCTGGCCCGCGTGCGACTGTTCGAGCTGCTGCTGGGCATGGCCGAGCGGATCGCGGCCGAGCGGCCCCTCGCGGTCGTCATCGAGGACCTCCAGTGGGCGGACGCCGCCTCGCTCGACCTCATCACCTTCCTGACGCGCAACATCCGCCACGGGCGGATGGTCCTCCTCATCACCGTTCGCAGCGACGACCTAGGCGATCGCCACCCGCTGTTGCGGTTCCTCGGTGAGCTGGAGCGCAACGAGCGCGTCGAGCACGTCGAGCTGGACCGCTTCGGCCGCGAAGACGTGGTCGCCCAGCTCACGGGCCTGCTCGGCCGGCCCCCCGAGACGGCGCTGGTGGACCGCGTGATCGAGCGAACGGCCGGCAACCCCTTCTTCGTCGAGGAGCTGGCCGACCTCGCGGTTGCGGGAGGGGCGCTTCCAGCGCAGCTCCGCGACATCCTCGTGGCGCGCCTGGGGAGCCTCTCCGAGCCGGCTCGCGAGGTCGTCCGCATCGCCTCCGCCGCCGGCCGCACGATCGACGACGCCCTGCTGGTGCGGGTTGCGGCGCAGCCCGAGCGCAAGACCGTCCACGCCCTCCGCGAAGCCGTCGAAGGCGGCATCCTCGTGCGGGCCGACGGCGCGGGCGCCGAGGGCTACGTGTTCCGGCACCCGCTGCTGCGCGAGGTCGTGGCCACGAGTCTCCTGCCCGGCGAACGACGGCGCCTCCACGCGGCGTTCGCGCAGGCGCTGGCCGAGACGCCGACGGCCGGACCCGGGCCGTCCGCCGCCGAGCTGGCCTATCACTGGGATGCCGCCGGTGACGCGGGGCGTGCCCTGAACGCGTCGGTCGAGGCGGGCTATGCGGCCGAGCGCGTCTACGCGTTCCGCGAAGCGCAGGGGCACTTCGAACGCGCTCTCGAGCTATGGGACCGCGTTCCGTTCGCCGACGACCGCGTGCCCGTGGACCGGCTGGCGGTCAGCGAACGGGCGGCCGCCATGGCCGCCCTGGTCGGCGACCAAAGACGCGCCATCAAGCTGACCCGGGCGGCGCTGGCCTCGCTCGACGAGACGGCGGATCCCGAGCGGGCGGGTCTGTTCCACAGCCGGTTGCGCTGGTACCTGTGGGAGTCGGGGGATCAGGAGGCGGCGCTGGCCGACGCGCTCGAAGCCGTGCGCCTCGTGCCCGCGGATCCGCCGAGCGCGCTGCGAGCCAACGTCCTCGGCCACGCGGCGGGCCTGATGCTGTTCTCGGGTCGCATCGAGGAGTCGGAGCGCCTCGCCCGTGAGGCCCTTGCCCTGGCCCGCCGCGTCGGCGCCTGCGAGGAGGAGGCGCTCGCGCTCGGCGTCCTCGGCTGGGACCTCGTGCACACCGGCCGCGTGGAGGATGGCCTCGCCAGCGTGCGCGAGGCCTGGCTCATCGCGCGCCGCATCGGCCAGATCACCGGCCTCGCCCTCGCCTACAACCACCTCGCGGCCATCCTCGATCATGCCGGTCGGGTCGCCGAGAGCCTGCAGGTGGCCGAGGAGGGCATCGAGCTGGCCGCGCGCCTGGGCGTCGAGCGGACGTTCGGGGCGCAGCTCGAGGGCAACGCCGCCCACGCCCTCTTTCGCCTCGGGCGCTGGCCGGAAGCCGATGCGCTGACCCGCCGGGCCCTGGAGCGGGGGGCGGCGGGCGCGATCGAGCTGTGGCTGCACGTCGTGCGCAGCCGTCTGGACGTCGCACGGGGCCGCTTCGCGGAGGCGGAGCGCGAGTTCGCGGCGCTGAGCACCATCGAGGACGAGGTCGGGGCGCGGCCCTACCTCGGCTGGGTGGCGATCGCCCAGGCCGAGGCGGCCCTCTGGCAGGCTGACCCCCGCGGGGCGCTCGACCGCGTCATGACCCTGCTCGATGCCGGCGAGCTGCCCCGGGCGGATGCCTCGGTCGCCTCACTCGCGGCGCTCGGGCTGCGCGCGGCGGCCGATCTGCTCGAGACCGCGGCCGGGCGCTCCGACGGGTCGATCGAAACGGCGCGCGCCGCGGCCAAGCGCATCGGGGATCTCGTGCGGCGACTTCGTTCGGCCGAGCTGCTCTCGCCGCCGGACCTGCCGACCGCCGGACCTATCCCCACGCCGCCCGGTCACGGTGCCGAAGCGGCCCTCATCGCGGCCGAGGCGTCGCGCCTGCGGGCCCGGCCCGACCCGGGTCCGTGGCGGGCGACCGTGACAGCGGCCCAGGCCGAGGGTCGCGCTTACCTCATGGCCTACGCTCGCTTCCGCCTCGCCGCGGCGCTCCTGGCCCGGCAGGGTGCGCGGACGGAGGTCGAGGCCGCGCTGCGGGAGGCGCACGAGATAGCCGCGGGGCTCGGCGCTGCGCCACTCCAGGGCGCCGTCGAGGAGCTTGCGCGCAGGGCGCGGATCCCCCTGCCGACCACGGTGGCGGCGCCCCAGACCACGTCGCGCTTCGGGCTCACGGAGCGGGAACGCGAGGTGCTCGCCCTCGTCGCCGAAGGACGCTCCAATCGGGAGATCGGCGAGGTCCTCTTCATCAGCCCCAAGACGGCCAGCGTCCACGTCTCGAACATCCTGGGCAAGCTCGGCGTGGAAGGACGTGTGGGGGCGGTCACGATGGCCCAGCGACTCGGGTTGCTCGGGGCGCCACGGCCTCCAACGGGCGCCGCGCGACGCTGATCCCCCTCGGATACAGCCCGGGACAAGCGGTGCGCACGGGCACCATCCCTTCCTCGGGAAGCGTTGACTCTGGTACGTTCGTACTGGAACATTGACGGTCACAGTCACATCGCACGGTGAGCGCGCGCGAAGCGTCCCAACCACATCCCGGCCGCGTCGCCGATACAGCCCCGTGAGTAGGAGGCCTTGATGCAACGAGTCCCGCGTCGCCGCTTGCTGGCGGCCCTACTGGCGTCCCTCTCGCTGATGGCCGTCGCGATCCCACAGATCGTCGGCGTCGCCAGCGCGGCCACCGCGTCCTTCACCTGCCCTGCCCCCGAAGGCGGGTTCCAACTCTGCATCTCCGCGCCGGAGTCAGTTCTCACTAACACGCCGTTCACGGTCCAGGTCGGCGTCACGACCGATGGCAAGACCGCGGTCAACAATGACCCCTGCGCGTCGAAGGTCGGGGTCACGCTCGAAATCCCACAGGAGGGGCCACCGCTCTATTCGCAAACAGCAAACGCTGCCGCCGGGATCGCCACGTTCAATGTGACGATCCCGAATGACGCCTTCTACCAATTCCATGCGTTCGTTGGGGAAGGGGTTTGCGGCGGCACCATCTTCGACGACTGGTTCGGCTTCACCTCGGTCACCGTCCCGGATGGGGAGGCCCTCGCCCCCTGTCCAGACAACGTGAAATGCGTGCAGGTGATTGGCGGCAGCGGAACGAACGCGACACTGATTGGGAACGCGGGGACGTCTTTCACGCCGCTGTTCGCAGGTGTCACCGACTACTTCAGCACCTTCGCTGCCTCCGACTTCCCACCTGGTTGTGGTCCGGACCCAAACCCGACCAACCGTGATGTCCTGGGATACACCCACCAGGACGGTGGCCCCCAGACGATCATCTTTGCCCTCAGCTCCGCCCTAGTCACGAAGGGCATCGGGCTCTTCAACGTCTGCTGGAACTCGGCGACGCCGTTCACACAGCTAGGGGGTGGATCGGGAACCACCGGTCTCCTTCCTGACTGCAAGAAGCTCGACGTCGGGCCGTGCGTACTCTTCAGGAAGTCGAATAAGGGCAACGTCGGATTCTTCGGAGTCCTCGTCCCGGAAGGGGACCCGAAGGGGACCCTTCGCTAAGGCCGGGGATTACTGGCACCCCGTCGGCGTCCTCGGCTGAAGACAGCGCGCCCGAAGCTGGGCGCGCTGTCTCCATGTCAAGTCTGGAGGCCCGCCCGACCTTCCTCGCCGACACTCTCGGCGAGGAACTGCCGCGTTGTCGCGGCGGAGACGAGGTTGCCCTTGCGCTCGTAGAGGTCCAGCGCCTCGGCCCCAGCGCGTGCTGCCTCGTCGTGCTTGCCGGCGGCGCGCAGGACATGCCCGAGGTCCATCAGCGCGTTGGCCTGGTCGATCGGATCGTCCTCGCGGCGGCTCAGCTCGACCGCTTTGCGCCCCATGCGCTCGGCCTCGTCGAGCCGACCCTGCCGCGCGAGGAGCTTGGCCGAGACGCCACGCCACAGGACCTGCGTCGCCACGTCATCCGGGTCGGCGACCTCCGCGCTGAAGGCGGCGTAGGTGCCTGAATCGTCGTATCGGCCCTGCCGATAGAGCGCCTCGGCGAGGTAGCCGGCCACGGTGCTGATGTAGTTCCGGTCGCCCAGCCGCTCGAGGGTCTCATAATCTCGCCGGAGTTCGGCCTCCGCGGCCACCGGGTCGCCGGCCAGCATCTCGACCGGCCCGGAGACGATCGAGTCAAGCGCGGCGACGAACGTCCAACCGAGCTCCACGAGCATGCCGTGCGCTCGCCGGTACTCATCGCGGGCCGACCCGAAGTCGCCCTGCATCGCGTGCATGTGGGCGAGCGTGCTCAGCAAGGTCGCCTCGGCCTTGCGATCGCCGCCGGATCGGCTCATCAACTCGTGACACAGCCGAATCGTCTCCTCGACGGGTGTGGGGCCGAACTGGGCGGCCATTGCTAGTTTCATCTCGGCCCGGATCTCGAGGAGGTGGTCTCCGGCCCGTCGGGCGTGCTCGATGACGTTCTCGATCGCTCGCGCCGCTGCGCCCCATTGTGCCTCCGCCACGCGCAGGCTCCCCATCGCCTGCCACGCGCGAGCCAGTCCCTCATCGTCGCCCAGGTCCTCAAGGATCCTGATGCTCCCACGCACCCGGTCCTCAAATCGCCCCTCGATCTTCGACGGGTCGGCCTCGAACTGGGTCATCAGCAACTCGAGGCGGGCGGTCGTCTCGAGCGCCGCGTCCCCGAGCGCGGCTGCGCCGTCGATGGCGGCCTCGATGGCGACGTCGGCGGCCTCGTACTCCCCGGTCTCCCAGAGTGCCAGGCCGTATCGGAGTTTGAGTCGTGGGCGGCCAGCGTGGTCGATCGGCAGCAGGTCGGCGGCGCGCCGGAACAGGTTCGCCGTGGCCGGCATGTCGCCACGCACGAAGGCGCGTTGACCGGCGGAGGCGAGTCGCCCGGACGCGTCGATCCCGAGCGCCACGCCATGCTCATCGAGCGGGCCCAGCTCGGACAGGTACCGCTGGGCCTGTTCGAGGTGATAGCCCAGGATCTCCTCGAACTCGCTCGCTCGATCGGTCGCCCGGTTGGCTTCGTCCGCCCAGGCGACGAAGTGCTCGTGGAGGTGTGCCCGCGTGCGCTTGAGGAGCCCGGCATAGGCGGCATCGCGGATCATCAGGTGGTCGAAGCGGTACTCGAGGGCCTCCTCGTCCGCCGCCGTCTGGCGGCGCACGAATTGCCGCGTCTCGAGGGTCGCGAGGTGGGCCGGGACCTGACGCCGGACGCCGTCGTCGACGATCGCCTGGAGCGCCGCCTGGGCGAAGACCAGGCCGATCACCGAGGCCGGGTCGACGACCGCCCGCTCGTCCTCGGGAAGCCCGTCGAGGCGCGCGGCGAGCAGGGCGTGGATCGTCGGCGGGATCGCGATCCCGGCCAGGTCGCCGGTCGGCTCCCAGCGACCGTCGACGAAGCGCAGCAGGCCGGTGTCGATGAGCATCGAGACGAGCTGCTCGACGAAGAGGGGGTTGCCCTCGGCGGCGGCGACCACCCTGGCCCGCGCGCGCTCGGACAGCCCGGCCTGGCCGAGCAGGTTCTCGATGACCCGGGCGGCGTCGGCATCCGAGAGGCGGGTCAGGACGACGCGGCTCTGGCCGGGACCCTCCGCCCAGGCGGGCTGCTTCTCCAGGAGCTCCTGGCGGGCGGTGCAGAGAAGCAACACCGGCGCGTCCTCCGTCGCCGCGGTCAGGCGCCCGACCAGGTCCAGGAACGTCGGCTCCGCCCAGTGGATGTCGTCGAACACGACGGCCAGCGGCCGGTCCGTGGCGAGGATCTCGAAGAAGCGGCGGATGCCCCAGAACAGCTCTGCGACCTGGAACGGGGCATCGAGCAGCCCGACGGCCGCGGCCACCCGGTCCACGACCTCATCGTCGCCGACGAGCCGGCGGAGCTTCTCGCGTGCTGCCCCCGGGTGGTCCGTGTCGACGATGTCGGCCGCGTCACGCACGACCTCGACGATGGGCCAGAACGTGATGCCCTCGCCGTACGGGAGGCACCGACCGCGGACGACGCGGACGTTCGCCCGGATGGAGTCGAGGAACTCCTCCGTCAAGCGCGTCTTCCCGACCCCGGCGTCGCCGACGAGGGTCACCATGCGACAGGCCCGGTCGGCGACCGCGCCCTCGAACGCGCCGAGCAGAAGCGTCATCTCGGCTTCACGTCCGACCATCGCTCCGTCGTGCCGCCGGCGCGACGCATCGGCCGACCTGACGGCCAGGAGCCGGTAGGCACGGACGGGCTGCGACTTGCCCTTGAGGGTGAGGGGCTCGATCTCCTCGACCTCCGCGAGGTCGCGCACGAGCGAATACGTAGGGTGCCCCATCAGGATCTCGCGCGAGCGCGCGGCCTGCTCCAGGCGGGCCGCGACGTTGACCGCGTCGCCGGTCACGAGACGCTGCCCCAGGCTCGCGTCGCCGGCCACGACCTCGCCCGTGTTGACGCCGATGGCGACGTCGAGGTGGATGGCCTGGTCGCGCTCCAGCGACTCCGCGAGCGTCGTCAGCCCGGCCTTCAACTCGAGCGCCGAGCGGACGGCCCGCAGGGCGTCGTCCTCGTGGCGGACGGGGAGTCCGAAGACCGCCATGACCGCATCGCCGATGAACTTCTCGACCGTGCCGCCATGCCGCGCCAGGGCCTGCCGGGATGCCTCGAAGGCCCGCGCCATCACGTCCTGGAGCACTTCCGGCGCCGGCGGCCCACCGTCCGTCGTGGTGACCTTGAGATCGGAGAAGACGATCGTGACCGTCTTCCTCGTCTCAGGCGACCGCTTCGCGATGAGATGCGCGCCGCATGAGCCACAGCGGCGGAAGGCGAGTGGGTTGTCGACCCCGCAGTTCGAGCACGTCCTGGCGTCCGCGCTCTCCGACGCCGGAGCGGACACTTCCTCGTCGTCGGGGGCGGGGCTGACCGAGACCAGGCGGTAGGCAGGCACCGGCGCGAGCGCACCCTTCGGCACGACCGGGTCGACCGGCTCCACCGTCACCCGATCCGCCACGATCCGGAACGTCTGCTCGCCGATCAGGACCTCGGTCGCCGGCG
>JBGPMJ010000012.1:0-17922 GCA_041486935.1 Candidatus Limnocylindria bacterium
AACTCGTGGACGCGATCCGCCCGGGCGGGCTCGCGCCGCAGAAGGCGCCGCGCATCCAGGCCGCCCTGCGCACGATCCGGGAAGCGCGCGGCGACCATGTCCTGGAGTTCCTTGGCGAGATGGCGCCGCTCGAGGCGCGCGACTGGCTCACCCGCATCGATGGCATCGGCAAGAAGACGGCATCCGTGCTGCTGCTCTTCTGCTTCGGGATGCCGCTGATGCCGGTCGATCGCCACGTGGAGCGCGTCTCGCACCGGATCGGCCTCATACCCGCAAAGGCGACGGCCGACCAGGCGCACGACCTCTACCTCGCGCTGCTGGCCCCGGATCAGATGTACGAGGCTCACGTCAATCTCATCCGCCACGGACGGATCGTCTGCCACGCCCGACGACCGGAGTGCGACCGCTGCCCCGTCCGGCTGCGCTGCCGCTTCGTGGACCCGAAGGCGCCGTAGTCGCCGACGGCACCCCGGCGGACCGCGGACACGCCACTCCCCGCTGCTATCCTCGGCGGCGTGACGATGGCGCCGCACGAACCGCGCATCCTCCTCGTGGACGACGACGCGAACCTGCTCGTCTTCCTCGCCGAGCAGCTGAAGTCGGACGGCTTCGAGGTAACCACCGCGCGCGACGGCGTCGAAGCATTGAAGCGCCTCGAGAGCGCCTGGCCGGACCTGCTCATCGTGGACATGATGATGCCGCGCCTCGACGGCCTCTCCCTCGCCCGCCAGGTCAAGGCGCGCGCCGATCTGCCGGTCATCGTGCTCAGCGCCGTGGACGCCGGCGACAGCAAGGCCGAGGCCCTCGAGGAGGTGGCCGAGGACTACATCACCAAGCCGTTCCACTACCCCGAGCTGCGGGCGCGCATCCACCGCGTCCTGCGTCGTGTCGGCGACCGGGTCCCCGCGGGCCGGCTCCAGCTCGACCCCGGCCTCGTGCTCGACCTCCAGCGTCGACGCCTCGTGCTCGATGGGGTCGAGGTCCGCCTGACGCCGGTCGAGTCGCGCCTGCTCTACGCGTTGGCGGCCAACCTCGGCCAGGTCGTGCCCACCGAGACGCTCCTCGCGCGCGGCTGGTCGGAGACCGAGTCACCCGATCCGAGCTACGCCTGGGTGACGATGCGCCGGCTGCGCCGCAAGCTCGAGCGAGATCCCGACCACCCGGTCTTCCTGGAGACCGTGCGGGGCGTCGGCTACCGCCTCAACCGGCTGACCGCCCCGAGCGGCTGACCCACCCGATGCGCCGCCTCTCCCTCCAGGGACGCCTGCTCGCCGCCCTCATCGCGGCCGGCATCGTCCCCGTCATCGCCTTCGCGGCCCTGACGTTCCTCCTCGTCGGCGGCGCCGTCTCCGCGCGGCAGGCGGACGACCTGGCGGCGATCTCCCGGCTGGCGGCGAACCAGGTCGTCGGCGCGCCGCTCGATAGCGCCACCGCGCAGCGGCTGGCCGAGCCCTCCGCGCGGGACGCGACGCTCTTCGGGCCGGGCGGCGTCTTCCTCGCCTCGAGCAACCCCGACCTCCGCGTGCCCGCGCCGCCGGACGCGGTGCAACCCGGTTCGGCGCCAGTCGTCGTGACCCGCGAAGGCCTCGTCACGGCCTACGCGGCGATCCCCGACGGCACCGGCGTCGTCGCCATCAGCCAGCCCCAGGCCGCCACGCCGGCACTCGCCGCACCGCTCCTGGCCACGCTCGCGGTGGCGGTCGTGCTGGCCATGGCCTTCGGCCTCGTCCTGTCCCGCACGCTGGTCTCGCCGCTGACGCGCATGACGGCCACGCTCGATCGCCTCCAGGCCGGCGACCTCTCGGCACGGCTGCCCGTGACCGGCGACGACGAGGTGTCGCGGCTCGCCGCGAGCCACAACCGCCTGGCCGATGCGCTCGCCGCGCGCAACCGCTCGCTGGCCCTCGTCTCGCATGCCGTGGCCAGCCTCTCCCCACGGGACGGGGCGGCGGCGCTCGTGGCCACCGCCGAGGGGGCGGCCGCCGAGGCCTTCGGCTTCACCAGCGTCCGGGTCCGCCTCTTCGGTCCCGACGGACCGCCGCCGGGCGCGACGGACGCCGACCCCGCCGAACGGGTCCCCGGCGAGGCGTTCGAGGTGACCACGCCGCTGGCCATCGGCGACGACCGCGTGGGCGTGCTCGTCGCGACCCAGGTGCCGACGCGCGAGTGGGGCGAGGCCGACGAGGACCTCCTGCGCATCTTCGGCGTCCAGCTCGCGGCCGCGGTGCGCAACGCCGAGCTGTTCGACGCCGTGGAGGGCCTGGCCGAGCTGAAGGCCGAGTTCCTGCGCGGGGTCAGCCACAACCTCCAGACCCCGCTGACGTCCATCCGGGCGTTCGCCGCGCAGCTAGCGACCGAGACCGGCGACCACCGGCTGGGGATCATCGTGGAGCAGAGCGATCGCCTGTCCCGGCTGGTGGCCCAGCTGTTGACCGTCTCCAAGCTCGAGGCGGGCACGCTCCGCCCCGAGGTCGACGTCTTCGCCCTGGCGCCGCTGGTGCAGCGCGTCTGGGAGAGCCTCGGACGCGGCGAACATGCCTTCACAATGCGCGACGAGGCGGCTGGCTGGCTGGCGGCGGCCGACCGCGACTGGGTCGAGCAGGTCGTCTGGGCGCTCCTCGACAACGCCCTGAAGTACGGCGGCGAGGGCGCCATCGAGGTCACCGTCGCACTCGACCCGGAGGCACCCACCCTCGTGACGACCGTGCGCGACCACGGCCCGGGCATCGCCCACGAGGACCACGAGCGCGTCTTCGAGCGCTTCACGCGCCTGCCGGCCGGCAGCGGCGACGGCAGCGGCCTGGGCCTCAGCGTGGCCCGCGGCCTGGCCGAGGCGATGGGCGGGCGGCTCGAGACCGTGCCGCCGGGCGACGAGGACGGTGGGGCTGCCTTCGCCCTGCGCGTGCCGGCGGAGCGCATCGAGGAGGGCTGATCTGCCCGACCGGTACTTCCGTACCGCTTGTCAGACGGGCCCCACCGGACCATCTTCTCCCGGTGCGCGGGGTTCGCGCGGTGCTCTCCTGCACCGGTGCAAGGTGACGTGTAAGGTCCGGACTCCAGCATCCGCCATGGACTCATCCACTATCAGGGACGAGATGCGCTCTCTCTACCATCGCTATCGCCGCCACCTCAGCCACGCATCGACGGGCCAGGCGCTCGCCGAGTTCGCCCTGATCGCGGTCATCCTGATGCTCCTCTTCGGGACGGTCTTCGACCTCGGCCGCGCGTTCTACGCGAACATCACGATCGAGAACGCGTCCCGCGCCGGCGCCCTCCAGGCAGCGAAGACTCCGAACTCGTTCACCAGCGGCGCCTGCGACTACACGACGGACAAGATCGGCTGCGCGGCGATCAACGAGTCCCGCGGCTCCCTGGTGACGATCACGGGCACGAACATCGCGGCGACGTGCGAGAACATGGCCGGCACCGTCGTCGCCTGCGCCGCCACCCCGCAGCCGGCGACCCGATCGCGCGTGACGGTCACCACGACCTTCAACTTCCTCATGCCGATCTTCGCCGTCTTCTTGGGCGGCCAGACGATCAACCTCTCGGCGACCGTGGCAGCCGACCAGGAGGCCATCCCGGTCGGTGGCTTCAGCTCGCCCTCGTCGAGCCCCTCAGCGTCCCCCACCGCCACTGCGTCCCCCACCGCCACCCCCACGGCCTCTCCATCCCCCTCGGCCACGCCCGCGTGCCCCGTCAACCAGACGGTCGTGCCCGACCTCGGGAACCCGGCCCCCGAAACCGTCGCCCAGGCTCGAACGGAGTGGAACCTCATCTTCTCCGGTGGCTTCAACCCGAGCGGCCAGAACACCAAGATCGTCACGGGGCAATTCTCGAACGCGGCCATGACGGCCCCGCTCGTCCCGGGCTCCTGCTACCTGCTGACGAACCAGGTCTGGGTGAGCCACACGTGAGCGGCTCACGTCTTCGCGCCAGCTCGCCCGATCGCGGTCAGTCACTCGTCGAGTTCGCGCTGGTCCTGCCCGTCTTCCTGCTCTTCGTCTTCGGCATCATCGACGGCGGGCGGACCATCCTTGCCTACAACCAGATGTCGCAGGCGACTCGAAACGTCGCTCGCGTCGCCAGCGTGACCTGCTTCGACACGACGACCCGCTGCGACAAGAACACGGCCGGCAGCCCAGTGAAGAACGCCATCGATGCCCAGGTCGCCGGGCTCCAAGGACTGCCCAACTGGAGCGTGGTGTGCATCGATCCCGCCACGAAGGCGCCGGCGGTGACCTGTGTGGCGGGCGACATCGTGCGGGTCACGGTCACGTCGCAGATCCAGATGTTCACGCCGATCATCGCCCAGGCCCTCGGCAACGTGAACGTCGCGTCCACCAGCGAGGCGACGATCCTCCAATGAGCACCCCGAGAACGAGCACAGCGCAGGGAGGCAACACCATGAAGCTCCGGATCGGGCGGAGTGGACAGCGCGGACAGGCGTTGCCACTTTTCGCCCTCATGCTCACCGCCATGTTGGCGGCGACCGGCCTCGTCGTCGACGTCGGCGGCGCCTGGGCGCAGGAGCGCTCTCAGCAGAAGGCGGCCGATGCCGCCGCGCTGGCGGGCGCCACCGCGGAGACGAACGGAGCGCTCAACCCGGCGATCAAGGCCGCCGCCCTCGCCAACGCCCTCGCCAACGGCTACGCGGCCGGCGAGGTCACGGTGAACATCCCGCCGACCACGGGCAAGTACGCACCGGGTCCGGGCAAGGGCGCGTTGCTGGCCAACGACTGCTCGACGCCGGCGTTGTACCCCTGCTGGGTCGAGGTACAGATCAACCGACCCCATGCGAACTACTTCGCCGGCATCATCGGCCAGAGCTCATGGGCCGTCGGTGCCCGCGGCGTGGCGGTCGGCGGAATCGTCAACGGGGTCCTCAGCGGCATCGCCCCGATCATGTTCAACGAGCTGGCCATCCTCGCGGCAAGCAGCCCGGGGACGCCGCAGCTATATTGCGACCCCCAGGACAACAAGTGCTTCCCGAACAACGACTTCCCGGTGAACGACGCGCAGTTCAACTGGACGACATTCTGTGTCAAGGGCGGCAACTGCAACGTCAGCACGGCCGACGCCGTCGCCATCATCGAAGGCGGCGGCATCCAGGTCACGATCACGCTCGGGATGGACCTCGGCGCCCACAACCAGGGCCAGCACACGGCGGTGTGCAAGGCGCTCCTCAATCAGTACCCAAACGGGGCGGACCTCCCCGTCGCCATCAACGACGACAACGGGAACCTGCTCGGCTTCTGGATGTGGCACTTCGACGCGTTGAACACGGACTGCAATGGCAAGGACGGCGAGCTCCTCGCCGGCTGGTTCATCAGCACCGATTACATCTTTAGCGCGAACGACTACCCCCTGACGATCGACCCCGGCGCTCCGGCGGCCACGGAAGGCGAATACGTCGTTCGGCTGGTCGAGTAGCGGACCAACCCGCATCCCCCTGAGCGATCTCGGGGACCGAGACCCCCGGCGGGACGACCGTCGGGGGTCTCTCCCTGTCTAGCGCCCCGCGGCCAGCCGCTGTAAGCGGGCGATGCGCTCAGGCTCGTGCTCGACGAGCCACGCGTCGGCGGCGAGCCGCTCGGCGGCACGGGCCAGGTGGGGCCGCGCCGCCGCCTCCCGCCCCAGCGCCAGCAGGCACTCCCCCATCTCCTCCTCGACGTACACATCCTCGGCGCCGGCGGCATGCCACGCATCGACCAGCCGCTGCTGGATCGCCAGCGCCTCCTCGACCCGCCCGAGCGCGCGCAGCGCGCGGCCCACGCACCACTCGGCGACGCGCGTCTCCTTCGCCTCTCCCCGCTCGCGCCGCGCGGCGAGCGCCGTCTCGAATGCCTCCAGCGCGCCGGAGTGATCGCCGCGCTCGAAGCGCGACCAGCCGACGTTGTTCCAGAGGCTGGCCCGCCACTTCCGCGCCTTCGGGTCGGGTGAGGCCTCCGCGAGGGCGAGGGCACGGTCGTGCCAGGCATCGGAGCCGGGCGGCGCATCCACGATGGCCAACATGTGCGCCGCGTCCACGGCCAGCCCGTCCTCGCCGACGGCGGAGGCCAGCTCCCACGCCGCGGCGAACGGCTCGACAGACGCCACGGGATCCCCAGCCGACCGCCGCAGCCGGCCACGCTCGAGCAGCGAGCGGACGCGCACCCGTGCCGGGGCCGCCCCGTCGGCATCCACGGCGTCGAGGACGGCGCGCCCCTCGTCAAAGCGGTCCTGGAGCCCCAGCGCCCGCGCCAGCTGCGTCAGCGCCTCGTCTGCGCCGGCGGCGTCGCCGGCAACGGCGGCGGCCTCGACGGCGGCCCGGAAGCGAGCCTCGGAGGCAGCCGGGTCGTCGAAGTCCCAGAGGTCGTCGAGATCGTTCGTCATCGCTGCGGTGTGTGGCATGCTAATCGAGCGTCGTGTCACATCGGCGGCCGCTGTGCGTCCCATCGCTGCGACTCCAACGAGTGCGCTGAGTGAGGGGTTCCAATGAGCGGGTCCGAGGAAGGTCCGGCGGGTATCGACCACGGCGAGGCGCCCTGGCGCCGCGGTCCGCTGGCCACGCTGGCCGTCCTCGCCGTCTCGCTCGCGCTCGTCGTCACGGCGCTCGCCGGCCTCGCTCCGCGGGAGTCGCCGAGCCCCACCTCGAGCCCCACCGCCGCGCCCGTCGCCGGCGGCACCCCATCGCCCTCGCCTCCCTCGACCACCGGCGACTACTGGGCTGCGCTGGGGGAGCTGCCACCCATCGAGCCGGCAGCCACGCTCACGCCCGACCGGGCCGACCGCGCGGGCGTCGCCCCGGACACGACCTTCACCCTCGCCAGCCGGACGACGGTGGCCGGCGCCGAACTCGCCGCCGGCCTGGCCGTCGAGCCCGCCATCGCGCTGCGCATCCTCCCCGGGGCCGATCGGGCCACCGTCACCGTGGCTCCGGCCCAGCCGCTCGAGCCCGGCACGCGGTATCGCTTCCGGCTGACCGGCCCCGACGGGGCGCTGGCCGGCGCCTGGGCCTTCCAGGTCAAGGGGCCGCTCCACGTGGTGACGACGATCCCCGGGGACCGCTCGAGCGGCGTGCCCGTGAGCAGCGGCATCGAGCTGACCTTCGACCAGGACGGCGTCATCGACGCCGCCGCGCACTTCTCGATCGAACCCAAGATCGAGGGCCGCTTCGAGACGCACGGCCGGACGCTCGTCTTCGTGCCCGGCAAGCTGGAGCCGGCGACGCTCTACACGGTCACGCTGCAGGCCGGCGTCGGCGTCACCGGGTCCGACGTCCGCCTCGAGCAGGACTTCCGCCTGCGATTCGAGACGGGGACGACCCCGACCTCGACGAAGGAGCCCGACATCGCCCTGGGCCGCGCGGTCATCGAGGTCAGCCCGGCCGAGAAGCCGGTCATCGTCATCGCTGTCTACTCACCCGAGGATGGAACCCCGACGACGCGCATCCCGGTCGAGGTCTACCGGCTGCCCGACGGCGACGCCGCCCTCGCCGCCGCGCGCACGATCGCCGATGCCCCCGGCTGGGCCCAGTTCTCGAGCGCCGGCCTCGTTTCCACCGCGGGCCTGCGGCGGGTCATGGCCTTCGACGCGACGTTGCAGCCGATCGACTGGGGTAGCCGGTGGTTCCGGCTGCCCGACCGCCTCGAGCGCGGCACGTACGTGCTGGTCATCCCGCGGGAGGGCCGCGACCGGCAGGCACTGCTCCAGGTGACGAACATCGCGAGCTACGCGGCCGCCTCGTCGACGCGCTCGCTGATCTGGGTCAACGAGCTCGGGGGCGGCCCGCTGGCGGGCGTGAGCGCGACACTCGACGGCGGCCCCCGCCTCGGACGCACGGACGCCCGCGGCCTGCTCGTCTTCGACACGCCGCCGGCCCTGCGCACGGACGTGAGCGACCTTCACCTGATCGTCCTCGACGCCCCCAACGGCGAGCGCGTCTTCGTCCCGCTCGGCGTGCGGCCGCGCGTCAGCGGCTACCTCTCCGCGATCAACACCTGGGGCGATCCCGACCCGAACGCCGAACGCTATTGGTCGCTCCTCTCGACCGACCGGACCCTCTACCGCCAGACCGACACCGTCCACCTCTGGGGCTACCTGCGCGAGCGCGACTCGGGCGGCGTGCCCGACGACGCGACGGTCAGCCTGCGCCTGCCCGTCTGGGGCGCGGACGCGACGGCGGAAGACACGCCGGCCATCGCCACCGCACATGTGTCCCCGCGGTCGAGTGGCGCATTCGCTGCCGAGCTGCCGCTGGCCGACGTGCCGATCGGCATGTACATCGTCCGGCTGCAGGCCGGCGGCCGGACCGTGAAATCGAGCTGGATCACGGTCGACGTCATCCGCAAGCCTGCCTACGAGCTGAGCATCGAGACGGACCGCCACGTGCTCATCAGCGGCACCGGTCTTCGCGCTACGGTCACCGCGCGCTTCTACGAAGGTACTCGGGCCCCCGGCATGGCCTTGAGCGTGGGCGCGCTCGACGAGGCGCAGACAGCCACCACGGACTCCGGCGGCAGGGCCGTCGTGGCGCTCACCCCAAAGCTCTGGCCCGACGCGGAGGGCTACTCGAGCGAGAGCGTCAGCGCCCGTGCGACCGGCGCCGAGGAGGGAGACATCTCGGCGTACGCGCCCATCCTGGTCTTCCCGTCGACGTCCTGGCTCGATGCGACGGCGAAGCTCGGCGGCAGCGAGCTGCGGCTGCGGGGCTCGGTGCACGAGGTGGACGTGGCGCGGCTCGAGCGGGATCACGAGAAGATCTTCCAGGGCTACTTCGACCCAGCATTCGACCCCCGAGGAGGTCCCATCGCCGGCGCGCAGGTCAGCGTCGAAGTCGTCGAATACATCCCCGTGCGACGCCTGATCGGCCGGCGCTACGACTTCATCGCCAAGAAGGTCGTGGACGAGTACGAGGTGACCGTCACGGAGAAGGCGCTCGGGTCGCAGTCCGTGGTGAGCGGCCCGGCGGGCACATTCTCCCTGGACCTGGCCGTGCCCGATCGCGATCACGGGTACCGGGTCGTCCTGCGCACACGGGACGCCAACGGCGGGACGGCGAAGCTGACGCTGTATGCCTCGGCGCCGGAACCCGAAGGGCTACCCTGGATCGCCCGACCGTACCTTGAAGTCGCGGCCGGCTGCGGCCAGCCGACCAAGCCGTACGGCATCGGCGACGAGATGCGCCTGACGATGCGCGACGGGTACGGCGCCTACCCGACCGGCCAGGGCAACGCCTACCTCTTCTTCACGGCCCAGCGCGGGCTCCGTGACGTCGTCGTGCAGGACTCGCCGGTCTTCGTGGACACGTTCGCTGCGGCCGACGCCCCCAACCTGACCGTCGAGGCCGTGCGATTCACCGGGGCCACGTACTACGGCGGTGCGGCGCTATCGGCCGCCTTCACGAAGCAGGAACGCGAGCTGACCGTGCGCCTCAGCACCGACGCGCGGCGCTACCGGCCCGGCGGAACGGTCACGGTGACCGTGCGCACGGCGGACCGATCCGGTCGGCCCACGTCGGCCACGGTGACGCTGCGGGCGGTGGATCAGAAGCTCTTCGCCATCGGCGGCGCCGTGGAGGAGGATCCGCTCGGCCAGCTCTACGAGTGGGTCACCGACGGCCTCTTCGCATCCTACGCATCCCATCCGGTGCCCTGGTCCGCCGCCGGCGATGGCTGCGGTGACGCCGGCGGCGGCCGCGACGACTTCCGCGACACGGTGCTCTACCGGCAGATCGAGACCGGCCCCGATGGCGTGGGCACCGTGAGCTTCCGCCTCTCCGACGACCTCACCTCGTGGCACGTCAGCGCGGCGGCGGTGACTGCGGGGCTGGAGGCGGGCGTGGGCAGCCTGCTCGTCCCGGTCGGACTGCCCTTCTTCGTCGAGCCGACGCTGGCGCCCGAGTTCCTCGCCGGCGACCGGCCCATCCTGCGCCTGCGCGCCTTCGGCTCCGACCTGCGCACCGGCGACCCGGTGACGTTCACGGTGGCCTCGACGACCCTGGGCATGGCTGCGACGACCGTCGCGGGTCGTGCCTTCGAGGCCGTGGACGTGCCGCTGCCGCCGCTCACCGTGGGCGAGCACGCGCTCGTCATCTCCGGCACCTCCGGCAGCGGGGCCACGGCCCTCTCCGACCGGCTGACCCGGCGCTTCACCGTGGTCGCGGCGCGGCTGACGCGGACCGAGACGCGCTTCGCGACGCTCGGCGCCGGCGCCGTCCCCGAGGGCGACGACGGCCTCACCACGTACGTCTTCAGCGACGCCGGCCGCGGGCGCTACCTGCCGGTTCTCGAGGGGCTGGCCTGGGACGACGGCGCCCGGCTGGACCAGGCGCTGGCCGCCGCCGAGGCCCGGGACCTGCTGGTGGAGATCTTCGGCAGGGACCCCACGGCATTCCCGGACCAGAACTTCGACCCGAACCGTTATCAGCGCGACGGGTCGGGCATTGCCCTGCTGCCGTACGCGGCGCCCGACCTCGACCTCACCGTGCGCACGATACTCGCCGCTCCCGATCGCTTCGACGTGACCGATCTGCAGAGCACGATGCAGGCAGTCCTGGCCGATGCCGACGCCACTCGCGAGCGTCAGATCCTTGCGCTGGCAGGGAGTGCCGCGCTCGGCGACGACGTGCTCGGCCAGGTGCGGACGGCAGCCGCCCTGACCGACCTGACCGTGCGCGAGCGGCTCTACCTCGCGCTGGCGGCTGCGGCTCTCGGTGACCTCGCTACCGCTGCCGACCTCGAACGGGGCCTGCTCGCCGAGCACGGACAGCGGCTGGGCCCGTGGGTGCGGCTGCAGGTGGGCGACACGCTCGACGAGACCGTCGTCGCGACGGCCCTCTGGGCGCTCGTGGCGGTCGAGGTCGGCGACCCGCTGGCCGACGAGGCGGAGGCCTACGTCGAGGCCAACCCCATGGCCGACGACCTGACGAACCTCCAGCGCCTCGCCTTCACGGTGCGCGCGCTGGAGCGGACGCCGTCGGCGCCGGCGCGCTTCGCCTACACGGTGGACGGCGCACGGACGGTCGTGGACCTACCCGTCGGCGGCTCGCGGGCGCTGACCCTGACCGCGCCGCAGCGGCGCACGCTGCGCCTGGACCCCCTCGCCGGCGAGGTCGGCGTGGCCACCTCGTGGCAGGTGCCGCTCGACCCGGCGACGGTGACACCGGACCCGAACCTGACGCTGACGCGGCGGGTCACGCCGGCCGGTCCCGTGGCGCCGGGACAGCTCGTGACGGTGGACCTGTCGGTCCGCTTCGGGGCCCAGGCACTGAAGGGCTGCACGGACGTCGTGGACCTTGCGCCGTCCGGCCTGGCGCCCGTCGCCTCGCTGGCTGGCTGGCCGGCGGCCGATGAGGTCCCGTCCGACATCCTCCGGCCGTACCTCATCGCCGGCCAGCGCGTCGCCTTCTGCGCGACCCCCGACCCTCGGCGGAGCGAGATCCGGATGCGCTACTACGGGCGCGTCGTGACGCCGGGAACGTTCGCGTGGGAGCCCGCGACGGCGCAGTCGACGATCGCGGCGGAGAGCCTGAGCCTCACGCCCGCGACGACGATCGAGCTGCGCTGACATCATGGGCGGGTGACCGACCGCCCCGACGCCCCTTTGTCCGGACGCCCGTCCGACCTCGGGCGCTTCGCCTGGCATCCGGAGCCCGAGCTGCTCGGCTACACCGACGCCGCGGAGTCCCGGGAGGCGCTCGAGCGCCTCGGCGCCGAGGCATGGTCGGCCGCCCTGGACTACCTCTACGGCGAGGCGCTACGACGTCCGGCCGGCCCGGACGACTACCCGGCGCTGCGGCGCGGCTTCTTCGGGCCGGACGGTTCGCCGGCGCCCGCGCCCCCGCTGCCGGCCCCCAGCGCCGAGCTGCTCGACGAGTTCCGCCGCCGCCTCGCCCCGTTCCAGTTCAACTCCAGCCATCCGCGCGCCTACAGCTACTTCACGCCGCCCTCGCTGCCCATCGCCATCGTCGGCGAGCTGCTGGCGCAGTGGACGAACCAAGGCGTGGACGTCGGACACTCCGCGCCGACCGCCGCCCTCGTCGAGGAAGAGGTCGTGGCCTGGCTGCGCGAGCTGGTGGGCTACGGGCCGGACAGCTTCGGCGTCCTCACCTCGGGGGGCGTGATGGCCAACGTCATGGCCCTCACGGTGGCCCGCGACATCGTGTTGGCACGGCTGCTCGGGCGCTCGGAGCCCCCGCGCGGTGCGGACCTGGAGGGCGTCCGAGCGTATGTCTCGGACCAGGCCCATTTCTCGATCGCCCGGGGGCTCGACGTGCTCGGCTTCCCCCCGGAGACGTTGCGCGTCCTGCCCTCAGACGAACGGTTCCGCCTGCGCGGCGCGCCCGTCGCGGCGGCCATCGCGCAGGATCGCGCGGCCGGGTTCACGCCGTGGCTCATCGCCGCCGTGACCGGCTCGACCAACACCGGCTCGGTCGACCTGACCGACGAGCTTGCCGACGTCGCCGAGCGCGATGGCCTGTGGCTGCACGTCGACGCCGCCTATGGCGGAGCCGTGCGGCTTTCGGCGCGCGAGGCGTGGCGGATGCCGGCGCTCGAGCGGGCCGACAGCGTCACCCTCGACCCGCACAAGTGGTTCTTCCAGCCCTATGACATCGGCGGGCTGCTCGTGAAGCGGCGCGACGACCTGCGCCAGACGTTCCACCGCTCGCCCGAGTACTACCGCACGTCGCGGCCGGAGGACGAGCCGCTGCACTGGTATCAGTACTCGCTCGAGGGGACGCGGCGGTTCCGCGCCCTGAAGCTCTGGTTGACCTGGAAGTCGCTGGGGACCGAGGGCTTCGGGCGCCTCGTGGAGGGGAACCTGGCGCTTGCGGCGCACCTGGCTCGCCGTTGTCGCGAGAGCGACGACTTCGAGGCGATGCCCGAGGAGCCCGAGTTGTCGGTCGTCTGCTTCCGCCACCTGCCTGGCGGTCGTGCGGCCGCGGCGCGGCTCGATCCCGCGGCGCTCGACCGCCACCAGGACCGGCTGCAGCGCGCGCTCGAGGTCTCCGGCGACGGCTGGGTCTCGACCACCCGGCTGCGCGGCGCCACCTGGATGCGCGCGGGGATCGTCAACTACCTCGCCACCGAGGCGGACGTGGACCGGCTGCTGGCCACGCTGCGGCGGCTGGCGGGGGAGCTGGCGGCCTGACCGCGCGGCGGCTGCCAGCGGTCTCCCTACTCGAACGGATCGACGACCTCGATCCCCTCGAACCGCCGGAAGCCCCGATCTCGAGTGTAGATCCGGCGAACGTCGTGCTGGCGCATCAGCGCGGCCAGGTGCGCGTCGGGAACGTCTCTGCCCCGGACGTGCTCCCCCGCTGTCTCGCGAAACAGCCCCCAGAAGCCCTCGGCCTCACCGGAGATGCGCACGTGCGGGCGCGCGAGGAGCTGGTCGACGTTGTGCATGGCATCAACCGGCGAGAGCGGCCGGGGCAGAATGCCAGGGTGGGTGACGATGCGCAGATAACCCATCAGCGTCGGCCAGAACAGGTAGACGAGCTCTGGGCCCGCGGCAAGCCCTTCAACCAGAAGCCGGGCCTGCCCATGGACCTCGTCGGCCTCGTTCGATGCGTAGACGAGGATGTTCGCGTCGACGGTCGAGCTCACGTCCGGCCATCGAGGATGGCCCAGATCGCCTCCTTGTCCTCGAGGTCCACGAGGGGCCGGCCGAGATCACCTGACAGCCACTCGAATGCTGGCGCTGGCATCGGTCCGTGCTCCTGCAAAGAGCTGGCAAGGACCTCTGAGGCGACCTGGCCCATGCTCTTGCCCTCCCTGCTTGCCCTGAGCCGCAGCTCTCCGAGCACAGAGGGGTCGATGTCGATCGTTGTGCGCGTCATGATGTGTGATGCTGTCACATACGACATCTGATGTCAAACGCCCTACAGACGTGCGCCACGGCCTCCTCGAGGTTCCGACTTCGCGCCGCCGCTTCGCAGCGCGAGTCCCCCAGCCCTCGGCACGGAGCCTCCGTCAAGTCATCGCCTATATACTCCGGCTCGCGCCGACATAGCTCAGCGGTAGAGCAGCTGTTTCGTAAACAGCAGGTCCTCGGTTCGAATCCGAGTGTCGGCTCCAGCGATCAGCAACCGCGAGGCGGGCTTTCGGGCTCGCCTCGTTCTGTTCCCGCCGGGCTCGCCAAGCCCCATGAAGCCGTCACTCCGCCGCGTCGACCGTCGGGCTCGGGCGTGGCGTGGGTACCCATGGGTCGACGGGCGACGTCACGCCGGGGCCGCTCAAGGCCATGGCGAGGCGCTCGGCCGTCAGGCGAAGCGCTGCGAGGTCGCGCGGGCTATAGGCACCGCCGCCTGCGCGGGCATCGAGATCGAGACGGCCGAACCGCCGCCCGCCTGCCTCGACGGCGCACGAGAAGATGGGCGCTCCGCGCGACGTCGAGGCGCCGATCGACTGCTCGCCCGAGGGCGTCTCGAGCCATGCTTCGCCGCCACCGGCCCTGACAGCGCCGATGGCGCAGCCGAGGAACGCGCGGATGGTCCGCCCCGGGTCTGGCGTCGCCCAGTCATCCGTGACGGCCTGCGTGAACGTGAGAAGCCGGCGCTCCGCGTCATGGGCGTCCCGGAAACCGCGATCGACCCGACCCTGGATCGCGTTCTTGATGGGCGTGAACGTCGCGGCCAGGATCAGCGTGCTCAGGATCACCGCACCGTCCGACTCTTTGCCGACTACCGCGATGAAGGCGCGCTGCGAGAGGCCGATCGACGCGGCGTAGAGCCCCGCGAGGAGGGCCGTCAAGGGCACGTAGACGAGCGTCCGCCGGATGACGAGGTCGATGTCGTAGAGGCGGTACCGAAGCACGGCGATGCCGACGGCGATGGGCAGGAGCGCCCCGTCGACGATCGCCGCGATCCCGTCGAACGGTGCCGGGATGCCTCCTCCACCGGACACCAAGGCCGCCAGACTGAATGTCAGGAGCGCCAGGACCGTGACGAAAGCGGCGGACGCGAACCACTTGAGCTGCAGCCGCTCGATGCCCTCGGAGTGACGGAAGCGAACGATCACACTGAGCACCGTCGCCACCGCGATCAGCGGGAACAGCAGGTTGCCGCTGTCCCAGAGCGTCTTCAGCAGGGCGTTCGCCGCGTAGATGGCATCTGACGTCTGGGCGGCCAGCAGGTCCGCTCCCCGGAAGGGCCAGGTCGCGATGAGGCCCGGTGGCAGGATCAGCAGGGCGGCGACGGCGATCGCCCACAGCACCGGCCGCCAGCGCCTGGACGGGAGTCGTCCATCGGGGAACAGCAGGAGTGCTGCGAGGAAGAGCAACAGGCCCGGGAAGTACGCCCAGGAATAGATCCAGGCAGCGACCTCGGCCAGTGGCAGCGCACCCGGATGGCCGAGCAGGCCGTAGATCGCGTATTGCTGGCTGAACGTGTCGACGGCTTGCGACAACCCGATCAGCAGGAAGAGCCAACCGATCCGGTTCGCCGGATTCCTGGAGACGATGAGCCAGCCGACGGCGGGGAACGTCACGCCGAAGGCGAACCCCGCCACACCGAAGAAGCCGAGTGGGACGAACGAGGGCAGGGCCATGTTCGGGATCAGCAGCAGCAGCGATGCGGCCACCATCGCCAACGCTGCGATCGCCAGGATCGTCGCCAGGCGACGGGTCGTGCTCAGGGTCAGGTGGACGCTGGGCATCGGGACTCCTCGGTTCGGCCTGCTGATGGATAGGGTCCGATCGGCACGGCCGCGCCGGCCGGGCCCGTGCCTCCTGATCGACGCCAAAGGTATCAGTGCGGGTCGGGCAAGCGGGGCATGATGCGCTGCGCCGCTCTTCGGGCGCTCACCAGCCGATTACCGTGGTGGTTATCCCCTCCGCATTCCCCTCCTCGGCACTCCCCCCGAGGAACGGATCGCCGAGCGCACACGGGTGGCCGAGCCTGAAACCACCTGACCAGCCAACCGGCGACCGCCTCACCTGGTTCATCGGCTGAGCAGCTGGTCGCAGACCACGATGGTTGACCGGGCGTAGTGCGGGCATGCAGATGAGTATCTCGGCGCATCGTGATGCTAGGATCGGGGCATGAGGGCGACGGTGACCTTCGACCAGGATGTGGCCGCGGCCATCGAGAAGCTGCGCGGCCAGCGCTCGATGGGGCTGAGCGAGGCCGTCAACGAGCTGATTCGCGCGGGCCTCCGGACGAAGGCCTCATCACGCAGGTTCCGACAGCGATCCGCGGTGCTCGGACTGCGCATCGACGTCACGAACGTGGCCGAGGCGCTTGAACAGCTTGAGGGCCCAGTAGCCCGCTGATGCTGGTCGACGCCGGAGATCCGCTGGGAGAACCCGCTCCAGGCGTAGTGACCTTCGGGCGGAGGGCGCCGACCGACTGATCCTCGCCTCAGGTTCGAGTGTAGGCTCCATCAGCTCCGGATGCGCGCGTTACTCGGGTCGTAGGGCGGGCGCAGCGAGACGGCGGCCGGGAAGCGCTCCGTGGCGACCTCCAGCTCGTAGCTCCCGGCGGCGATCCACTCCGCGCTGGCCGGGCCGGCATCGTTGCGCACGTAGCCCAGGCCGATCGCGCGGCCGAGGGTGTGCCCGTACATCCCCGAGCTGATCCGGCCCACGAGCCGGCCGTCGCGCCAGATCGGCTCGTTGTGGTACAGCAGGGGCTCGGGGTCATCGAGCGCGAAGACCGCCAGCCGCCGCGAAAGCCCGCGCTCGCGCTGGCGGAGTAGCGCCTCGCGGCCGATGAACCCGCCCGGCTTGTCCCAGGCCGCGGTGAAGGCCAGCCCCGCCTCGAGGAGGGTCTCCTCGTCGGTCATGTCGTGGCCCCAGTGGCGATACGCCTTCTCGATGCGCAGCGAGTTGAGCGCGTGGTAGCCGGCATGGCGGAGACCGAAGGGCTCGCCGGCCGCGACGATCGTGTCGTAGACGTGGGTCGCGACGTCGGTCGGGACGTACAGCTCCCAGCCCAGCTCACCGACGTAGGTGATGCGGGAGGCCCGAACCAGGGCGTAGCCCAGGTCGATCTCGCGTGAGGTCGCGAACGGGAAGGCCGCGTTCGAGAGGTCGGCATCGGTCAGGGCCGCCAGCAGTTCCCGCGATCGCGGCCCCATCACGCTCAGGACGGCGAAGGCGTTGGTCACGTCGGTGACGAAGGCGTGGGCCTCGTCCGGGATGCCGCGCTGGAGCCAGTCGAGATCGCGCACGAGTGACGTGCCCGTGGTGACGACGAAGAACGATCGCTCGTCGAGGCGCGTGACCGTCACGTCGGACTCGATGCCACCCCGCTCATTCAGCCACTGGGTGTAGACGATGCGGCCCGGCTCGACGGCCACGTCCGCCGTGCACAGGGCGTTCAGGGCGCGTTCGGCGTCGCGGCCCTGGACGAGGATCTTGCCGAACGAGGTCTGGTCGAAGAGCCCGACCCTCTCGCGCACGGCCCGGTGCTCCTCGGCGCTGAAGGGGAACCAGTTCTGCCGCCCGTAGGAGTACTCGTAGCGCGGCTCGACGCCGGCGGGCGCGTACCAGTTCGCCCGCTCCCAGCCGGCGACCTCGCCGAAGCAGGCGCCCCGCGCGGCGAGGCGGTCGTGGAACGGCGTCCGGCGCACGCCCCGCGCCGTCTCGACCTGGCGGAACGGCCAGTGCATGTCGTAGAGCAGGCCGAGCGTCTCGGTCGTCCGTTCGCGGAGGTAGCGCCGGTTGCCCTGGAAGGGCATGAAGCGGCGGATGTCGACCTCCCACAGGTCCATCGGCGGGTGGCCATCGACGACCCAGTCGGCGACCGCCCGGCCGGCTCCGCCACCGGACTGGAAGCCGACCGAGTTGAAGCCGGCGGCGACGAAGTAGCCGCGCTGGCCGGGCGCCTCGCCGAGGATGTAGCGGTCGTCGGGCGTGAAGCTCTCCGGGCCGTTGAAGAAGAGCTGGATGCCGATGTCGCGCAGGAGCGGGACGCGCCGGGCGGCCATCTCGAGG
>JBGPMJ010000013.1:0-17633 GCA_041486935.1 Candidatus Limnocylindria bacterium
CACTACGACGGCGACTGATGTCCGCTCCCGGCGCCGGCGGCGGCGTGCCCGTCACCGTGGCCTACTACTACCGGATCCGCTGGGGCGCCCAGGACGAGTTCCTCGAGCTGTTCGAGCGGAACCACTGGCCCGTGCTGCGCGAACAGCTGGCCGCCGGCCGCTTCCTCGACGTGCGCGCCCACGTCCCGCGCTTCCACGGCGACGGCCGTGCCGACTGGACGTTCCTCGTCACCATCACCTACCGCGACTGGGCGGCCATGGAGGAGCACTCCGACGCCGCCATAGCCGAGCGGCTCTTCCCCGACGGGGAGCGCTACGCGGCGGAGGAGCGACGCCGCTTCGAGCTGATCGAGGCGCACTGGGACGTGCCGCTGGAGGAGCGGCCGCTGCCGCGGTGATGGGCATCGCCGCGCGGCCGCCCATGCCGGACCCGATCCTCGGCTTCCACGGCCCCGGCACGGCGATGTGGCGCGTCAATCGCGAGGCCGTGCTGCTCGGCGCGGGGCAGGCGGCGCTCCTGCTCCAGATCGCCCATCCCCACGTGGCCGAGGGCGTGGCCCAGCACAGCGACTTCGAGGCCGACCCGTGGCGACGGCTGCGCGGCACGCTGCGCACGACGCTCGACCTCGTCTTCGGCGACGGGCCGGCCGCGGAGCGCGCGGTCACGCGCCTCAACGGCATCCACGCCCGCGTCAAGGGCGAGGCCGCGGACCCGCTCGCACGCGAGGTCGCCGGCGAGACGTACCGCGCGCTCGACCCCGAGCTGCTGCTCTGGGTCCAGGCCACGCTCGTGGTCACCGGTTTCGACGCCTACGAGCGCTGGGTCGCGCCACTCACCGCCACGGAGAAAGACGAGCTGTGGCAGGACGCGCGTCGCGTCGGCCAGCGCCTCGGCATCCCGCTCGAGAAGAGCCCGGCCGACTGGCCGGCGCTCGAGGCCTATTGGGCCCGCCTGCTCGGCCCCGATGCGCCCATTGTCATCACGCCGACGGCCCGACGGCTGGCGGCCACGATCATCCGGCCCCCGATCCCGCTCCTCCCGGGGATCGTCGTCGACGCCCTGGCCACGCCCGGGCTGGCCCTCCTCCCCTCGCCAATCCGTGATGCCTACGGCATCCCCTGGGGTCCAGGCAGAGTCGCCTTCGCCAACGCCGCGGACGCCCTCCTCCGCCTATGGGTTCGGCTCGTCCCGCCGAGCTGGCGGGCGATGCCCCAGGCGCGGGCCGCCGAGAGTCGGGCCGAGACCGAGCGTCGGGCCCGACGGGCCGCCATGGCTACAATCGCCCCGACCCGTCACTGAGGGGAGCATCCCGCCCGTGCCCAGCCAGGACCCCTCGCGCCGCGCCGTCGTCACTGGCCTCGGCGCGGTCACGCCCATCGGCAACGACCACCCCACGTTCTGGCGCAACCTCGTCGCCGGCGTGAGCGGCGGCGGCCCCATCACGTCCTTCGACGCCAGCGCCTTCGACGTGCGCATCGCGGCCGAGGTCAAGGACTTCGACCCGACGATCGCCATGGACCGCAAGATGGCGCGCCGCATGAGCCGCTTCATCCACTTCGCCATGGCCGCCGGCAAGGAGGCGGTGGCCGATGCCGGCCTCGACTTCAGCGACTGGAGCCCCGAGCGACGGGACCGCGCAGCGGTCTGCGTCAACACCGGCGGCGGCGGCATGGAGGAGGTCATCGACGGCGACGAGACGCTGCGAAACCGGGGACCTGGGCAGGTCAGCCCCTTCGCCATCCCCGCCCTCTCGGGCTCGATGGCCGCCTGCCAGCTCTCCATGGAGTACGGCCTGACCGGCTCGGTCATCACCCAGGTGGCCGCCTGCGCCAGCTCGGTCATCGCCTTCCAGGACGCCCTGCGGCTCATCCAGCGCGGCGAGGCGGACGTGGTCCTGGCCGGCGGATCCGAGGCGCCATTGCTCGGCATCGCCTTCGCCGCCCTGGGCAACATGGGCGCGCTCTCCAAGCGCAACGACGACCCGACGCACGCCTCGCGCCCCTTCGACCGCGACCGCGACGGCTTCCTCTTCGGCGAGGGTGCCGGGGTGGTCGTGGTGGAGTCGGCGGACCACGCGCTCCGGCGCGGAGCCACGATCCACGCCGAGGTCATCGGCGCCGCGCTGACCGCCGATGCCTACCACATCAGCGCCCCCGAGCCGACCGGCCGCGGCGCAACGAGGGCCATGACCAACGCGCTCCGTGACGCCGGCATCGCCCCCGACGAGATCGACTACATCGTCGCCCACGGCACCTCCACGCCGCTCAACGACGTGACCGAGACCCGCGCCATCAAGGCCGCCTTCGGGGCCCATGCCCACAAGGTGCCCGTCAGCTCGCCGAAGTCGATGGTCGGCCACCTGCTCGGCGCCGCCGGCGTTATCTCCGCCTTCACCGCGCTCGGCGCCATCCGCGAGGGCATCATCGCGCCCACGGCGAACCTCGAGAACCCCGACCTGCCCGAATGCGACCTCGACTACGTGCCCCTGGTGGCCCGCAAGGCCCGCGTGGACACGGCGATGATCAACGGCTTCGGTTTCGGTGGCCAGAACGCCGTGGCGGTCTTCCGGCGCTTCGAGGCGTAGCCGCAGGATCCGCGCGCGGCCCGAGGGCGGGAACAGAACGTTGACACCCGGCACCGTGAGAGGCCACCATGGGGCGCTGCCTCGCGCCTCCGAGGCCGGCGTCCTTGCCACAGGGGGGGTTCGTCGTGACGAACCGCCGAAGCGCCAGCGATCCGCACGCCGCTGCAGAGCTGTGATCGAGCTTGTCGCGCCCCTCCCGTTCCACGACGAGGACGTCGCGCCCGCCGCCCGCTCGCGCGTCTGGCGCCACCTCCGGCGCAACCCCGCCTTCTGGCTGGGCGCGAGCGGCGTAACGCTCATCGTTGGACTGGCGATCCTGGCGCCAATCATCGCTCCCTACGATCCGGTCTTCCAGTTCCGCGGCGACGGCCTGACCCCGGGGGGCGACCCCCTGGGGCCGACATCGCGCTTCCTGCTGGGCACGGACAAGCTCGGCCGAGACGAGCTGAGCCGACTCCTCTTCGGCGCTCGCACCTCGCTGCTGGTGGGCATCGTGGGCACACTGTCGGCCACCGTCATCGGCGTCGCGGTGGGGGGCGTCGCCGGCTTCGTGGGGGACGTGCGCCGCCGGGTGCGCCTGCCAGGGGGGCGCGCCGCGGTCGTCGCGCTGCCCGTCGAGTCGCTGCTGATGCGCCTGACCGACGCGGTCTTGTCCTTCCCGATCCTTCTCCTCGCCATCGCGCTCGTGGCCGTGGTCGGCTCCAGCCTGGGCCTCGTGGTGGTCATCGTGGCGGGCTTCCTGTGGACGAGCATCGCGCGCATCGTGTACAGCCGCGTCGTCGTTCTGCGCCAGCTTGACTTCGTCGCCGCGGCTCGTGCGCTCGGGGCTTCGCCGCGCCGGGTCCTCGGACGCCATGTCCTGCCCCATCTGGCATCGATCGTCGTCGTCTACGCCACCCTCGGCATCGCATCCGCGATCCTCTTCGAGGCCACGCTGTCGTTCCTTGGGGTCGGCGTCCCACCGCCGACCCCATCGTGGGGCTCGATGATCTTCGACCACATCACCTACTACAACACCGACCCCCGGGTCGTGGCGCTGCCGGGTCTCGCCATCATGCTCACGATCCTCGCCTTCAACCTGCTCGGCGACGCCCTCGCCGACGCCCTCGATCCACACCACTGGAAGTGATGCCGGCCCCGCGATGATCGCGGCCGGCGATGGAGGAGACAGACATGGACCGTAGACGGCGAGCGAGGGGGGCCGCCGTCGCGTTGGCCCTCGGCTTGATCACCACGGCCTGCGGCGCTGGTACGGCGCCATCCGGCTCCGCGCCAGATCCCTCGGGCGGAACGGGCCCCGAGCAGGGCGGAACGCTCTCGATCGCGTTCAACAGCGACATCCAGCACCTCGACCCGGCGCTCGCCTACGACAGCGTTTCGCAGCCGGCGGTGCATCTCATCTTCGACAGCCTCCTCAACTACGACACCGGCACGAAGCTGGTCCCGGCTCTCGCCGATGGGATGCCCACCGTCTCGGCGGACGGGAAGGCCTACACCTTCAAGCTGCACGCGGGCGTCCAGTTCGTGAAGGCCGACGGAAGCGTGCTGCGCGAGATGACGGCCGACGACGTCGCCTATTCGATCAACCGCGTCCTCGATCCGAACCTCAAACCGAGTCCGTCGCCCGTCGAGTCGGCCTTCTTCGGCAGCATCGTCGGAGCGACGGACGTGATCGCGGGAACGACCGAGACGGCCTCCGGCATCAAGGTCATCGACGCGCTCACGGTCGAGTTCGACCTCGTCAACGCCGACCGCACCTTCCTCAACGTCATGGCCACCACGTTCGCGTCGATCGTGCCCAAGGAGTTCGCGGCCGACGACACCGCGGCCTTCGACGCCGCTCCGGTGGGCACCGGACCGTTCCTCCTGAAGAACTACACGAAGGGACAGTCCGCGCAGTTCGTGCGCAACCCGCATTACTGGCAGGTAGGCCAGCCCTACCTCGACGCCATCGACTTCCGGCTCAGCGTGGACGGCGACGCCGCTCTGCTGCAGGTCGAAGCGGGCCAGCTCGACGTGCTAGGCGATCCCATCCCAAGCGGATCATTCACCCAGGTGACCACCGATCCGAGGTACAAGGACCAGATCTATCACCACACCCTCGTCGAGGTGTGGTTCCTGTGGATGGACACCCAGCAGCCAGGCAACGGGCCGCTGACCAACGTGAAGGTCCGGCAGGCGATCGCCCATGCCATCGACAAGGATCACATCGTTCAGATCATCCACGGCACCGGTACCAAGGCCGGCTGTATCTTCCCGCCCGACCTGGCGGGCTACGACCCGGCCTGCGATCCCTACGACTACGACCCGGCCAAGGCCAAGCAGATGCTCGCCGAAGCCGGGTACCCCAACGGTTTCGCGACGACCCTGTACGCGGACACCACCGACCCCGATCCGGTGGTCGCCGAGGCGATCCAGCAGGACCTGGCCCAGGTCGGCATCACCGCAGACCTTCAGAAGCAGGAATTCTCGACCTTCCTCGACACGCTGTTCACGCCCCATACCGGGCCGTTGGGCTACATCGGCTGGTATCAGGACTACCCGGACACCTCGGATTTCATCGATCCCATCCTGACCTGCGCCACGACCGTCAAGGGCGGCGCGAATGCGTCCCAGTATTGCAACCCGGCCGTCGACACGGCCGCCGCCGCCGCCAAGGGGATGACCGACGATGCGGCGCGGATCGCGGCGTACCAGGAGATCCAGCGCAAGATCATGGCCGATGCGCCGTGGGTGCCGCTCTACTTCCTCGAGCAGTTCAACATCACATCCAAGCGGGTCGGCGGCTTCGCCATCCACCCGGTTTGGATCATCGACGTGCGCGGCCTCTGGATCAAGGCCGGCCCGTGAGTCGCGGCACGGGGGGCGGCTCCGGCCGTCGCTCGTGCACGCCGCTCAGCACGTGACGCTCTACTTCTTCCGCCGCCTCGGATGGGCGCTGGGCGTCCTGTTCCTGGTCGCGCTCGCGACATTCGCGTTGACCTACCTGGTTCCGGCCGACCCCGCCCGGATCATCGCCGGGCTGCGCGCCAGCCCGGCGGACGTGGAGCGAATCCGCCACGCCCTCGGGCTCGACCAGCCGTTCCTGGGGCAGCTCGGCGCTTACGTCGTGCGCGTGGCACACCTCGACTTCGGCCACTCCTACAGTCAGAACCGCGACGTCCTGCCGCTCATCCTGGAACGGGTCCCCGCGACCCTCCAGCTAGCCGTCGGAGGACTATCCGTGGCGCTGGGGATCGGCATCCCCCTGGGCGTCCTGGCGGCTGCCAATCGGGGCTCCTGGATCGACCGCCTGTCGACGCTCTTTGCCGTCGTTCTCGTCGCGGCGCCCTCGTTCTGGGTGGGCTACGTCGTCATCAACCTCCTGGCCTTCCAGCCTCTCATGGCCTGGGGCGTGGACTTATTCCCCATCGGCGGCTACCAGGCGTTCGACTTGCGCTACCTGGCGCTTCCGGCGCTCACGCTGGGCTTCGCCGGTGCCGCCTACTACACACGTCTGACGCGCGCCATGATGCTCGAGGAGATGTCTCGCGACTACGTCCGGACCGCCCGGGCCAAGGGCCTGACGGAGGCGCGCGTGCGCTGGCGCCACGCCTTCCGCAACGCGCTCGGACCCATCCTGACCCAGCTCGGCCTCGACCTCGGCTTCTTCCTGGGGGGTGTCGTCGTCGTCGAGCAGGTCTTCAGCTGGCCCGGCATCGGCAAGCTGGCCGTCGACTCCATCAAGACTGCCGACGTCCCGCTCATCATGGGCACGGTCCTCTTCGGGACCCTGTGCATCGTCCTCGCCAACCTCGCCGTGGACATGGCCAACACGTTCCTCGACCCACGCATCCGCCACTGAGGATCCGCCACGTGACCTACTCGATCGTCGCCTGCGACCCCACCACCGGGGACCTTGGGGTCGCCGTGCAATCCCGGTTCCTCGCGGTGGGCGCGGTCGTGCCCTGGGCGCGGGCTGGTGTGGGTGCCGTCGCGACCCAGGCCTACGGCAATCCCGGCTACGGCCCGGCGGGCCTGGAACTCCTGGCTGCCGGCATCGAGCCCGGGGCGGTCCTCGGGCGGCTTACCCACGACGATCGGCTGCGCGAGGAGCGCCAGGTCGGCATCGTGGATCGGACGGGCCGGGCGGCCACGTTCACCGGACGCGGCTGCTACGCCTGGGCCGGCGGCCGGGCGGGACCGGGGTTCGCTGCCCAGGGGAACATCCTGGCCAGTGCAGCCGTGGTCGACGGCCTCGCCGAAACGTTCGCCGCGGGCGGGCGGCCGTTCCCGGAACTCCTCGTCGCGTGCCTTGCCGCCGCGGAGGCGGCCGGCGGCGACCGGCGCGGCCGGCAATCGGCGGCGCTCCTCGTCGTTCGCGAGGGCGGCGGCTACGGAGGCTACAACGACCGCTGGATCGACCTGCGCGTCGACGACCATCCGGCGCCGATCGAGGAGCTGGCACGCCTCCTCGAGATGCACCGCCTGCTTTTCGATCGTCCGCGCCAAGAGGACCTCCTTGCACTCGACGAGGCGGTGGCGGGCGAGATCCGAAACCTGCTCACCCGACTCCGAACGACGCCCGGCGGCGCCCCGCGGGACATCTTCGCGCCCATGGACCCGGCAGCCGTCTCGGGCTCAGGACAGCGTCCGGCGATCGGCCAGCCGCGGCCCTGTCCGCCCGGCTGGGACGAGGCCTGGCAGCGCGCCCTCCTCGACTGGATGGCGGTCGAAAACCTCGAAGAGCGGGCGGCCGCCATGGGCTGGATCGATCCGCGCGTGCTGGCCGTGCTGCGCGGGCGCGCGGGCACCTAGCAGCGCTCAGGGAGTCCGGAGGCCCCATCGAGCGAGGCCATCCGTCGCTCGAGCTTGGTCACGTAGGCGGTCGCGCCCTTCTGCCGGAACCCGTCCAAGGCCTGCTCGAACAGTTCGCGAGCGCGGTCATGGTGCCCGGCCGCTCGGTAGACCTCCGCCGCACGCGTGAGGACGTCGCCCGCGCTAACGTGGAAGTCGGATGCGCGAACCGTAGCGAGGAGTGTGTCGACCATCTGTCTGGCCTCGTCGCTATTTCCCCTCCATGCCTCGACCTCCGCGAGGACCACGGTGCTATGCCACTGCGTCGATAGGTCGTCCGCTGCCGACACCGACGTCGCGCGCCGGGCTACTTGTTCCGCTTCGTCCGTCAGGCCTGAGTCGAACAGCAGGGCGGCCAGCAGGGCCAGGTTCGTCGAGAGGAACGCCTCCTCGCCGATCGCCTCGAGCTGGCGGTTCGCCTCCTCGATGCGACGCCGGGCCTCATCCAGGCGACCAGTCACGAGGGCCATGACGTAGGCCGTTTGCTCGGCCTCGCCGACGTCGATCGTCATACCCAGCTCGGCGAAGGTCGCGACCGCCGCGTCGAGCTCGGCAGCCGCCTCGGTGGTGCGCCCGACGCACGAGAGGAGCCCCGCACGGGATCGCCGCACGGCGGCCTCGATCCGGCGGTCGCCACGGGCAGCGTCCATGATGCTGTCGAGCTCGCTGAGGGCCCGATCCACCGGGGTGGGGCCCCAGGCGTAGGCCTTCGTGAGCCAGCTGAGGATCGACAACTCGTGGCTACGTCGGCCCGCCTGTCGGGCGTACGCGAGCGCCCGGTCGAGCGCCTCGATCGTATCCGCCGCCTGGAGCTGCCACCAGGAGGCGTGCGCCTGGCTGAGCCACGCTCGACCAAGGCCGTTGACGTCGCCCGCTCGTTCAAAGGCTCGGATCGCCGCCTCGAAGGCAAGGCGGGCGGCGCTGATCTGGTAGTTCGACGTCTGGTAGGCGACGAGGAGCTGGGTGACGTCCAACCACGCCCGCTGTCGCGGGTCCGCATCGATACCGGGTGTCTGACGCATCGCGTCGAGTTCGGCCGTCGCCTCGACGATGCGCCCCATCTGCATCAGGGCGTCGATCAGTTCTGCCACGAGCTCGATGCGACGGGGGTCTTCAAGGCGCATGACGGCCAGGGCCCGTCGGAGCAGGCCGGCGGCGGCGGGCAGGTCGCTCCGGTCGAGGGCCCGGAAGGCAGCCGCTGCCAGATGCCCGGCGGCCGCGTCCCCGATGCGCGCGCTGATATCGTCATCGAGCCCGAGCTGTCGTCGATAGCGGAAGGCCTGCTCGAAGTGGTGGCCCACGATCTCCTGGAACTCGGCCAGGCGATCGCCGACCGCGCGGAGCAACCATTCGGCGAAGCGCCGGTGGAGCTCCGCGCGCTCCTGCTTCGGCAGGCCCTCGTAGGCGGCGTCGCGGACGAGCAGGTGGCGGAAGCGGAAGGCGTCGTCGGTGTCGCCGCTGGCATCGCGCCGGATCAGCTCCTTGCGTACGAGGCTCACGAGGCGGCCGTCGACGCGAGCCCGGTCGGCATCCTGCGACAGTTCGATCACGGCGCCGCGCTGGAAAACGCGGCCGATCACTGCCGCGCGCTGCGCCACGGCCCGATCGCCGGGGTCGAGGCGGTCGAGACGTGCGGCGAGGAGCGCCTGGATGGTCGGCGGCACCTGGACCGCCACTGGCTGTTCGGCCATCCGCCACGCACCGTCTTCACGTTGCAGCACGCCATCCTCGACGAGCATGGCCATGAGCTCCTCGAGGAAGAGCGGGTTTCCCTCGGCCGTCGACGCGAGCAGCTCGCCCACGGCGGGCGGGAACGCCGCCCGATCGCCCAGGTTGGCGATCAGCTCCGCGACCGCCTCGCCCGCGAGCGGCTCGAGCCGCAACGTGACCGCGCCCGGCACGCCGCTGCCCCAACCCGGCCGCGCGTCAAGCAGGTCCGGTCGCGCGATGCACAGGAGGAGGATGGCCGCGCCGTGGCTGAGGACGACGATGGACTCGAGCAGGTCGAGGAGCGTTTCCTCGCCCCACTGGATGTCGTCGACGACGAGCACGACCGGCTGCGCGGACGCCTTGCCCTCCAGGAGCCGGCGGACGGCCCAGCCGATCTCCTCGCGGGGCGCCGAAGCGCTCCCCAGGCCGATGGCGCCAGCCAGGGCGGCGGCGATCCGCGACGACTCGGGCAGGCCCTCGACGAAGGCCGTCACCTTGGCCAGGGCCTGGGTCGGGTCATCAGTGTCGTTGATGCCCGCCACCGAACGCACGGCCAGGGCGATCGGCCAGTAGGTGATGCCCTCCCCGTAGGGCAGGCACCGGCCGCGCAGGACCGTCGCGTGGTCGCGCACGGACGACACGAACTCGTGCGTCAGGCGGCTCTTGCCGATGCCCGCGGCGCCGACCAGGGTGACGAGTCGGGGCGCACGTTCCGCCACCGCGGCGTCGAGCGCGCCGCGGAGGATGGCGAGGTCGGCGTCGCGACCGACCATCGGCATACCGAAGCGCCTCGCGTGGGGCTCGGCGCCGGCACGGATCGCGAGCAGCCGGTAGGCATTGACCCGCTCGGACTTCCCCTTGAGCTCGAGCGGCCCGACCGCCTCCGCCTCGACCGCGTCGCGCACGAGGTGCCACGTGACGGGCCCGAGGAGGATCTCGCTCGGCTGGGCGGCCTGCTCCAGGCGCGCCGCAACGTTGACTGCGTCACCGGTGACGAGCTGCTGGCGCAGCGAAGCCTCGCCGGCCACGACCTCACCGGTGTTCACTCCGATGCGTACCTTGAGGCCGAGACCATGGCGGGCCTCAAGCTCAGCCCCCAGCCGCGCCACCGCCTCGCGCACGTCGACCGCGGCGCGCACCGCGCGCATCGCGTCATCCTCGTGCAGCTCAGGGAGTCCGAAGACCGCCATGACCGCATCGCCGATGTACTTCTCGACCGTGCCGCCGTGCCGCTCGATCGCCTCTGCGGCGCTGGCGAAGAAGCGGCCCATCAGCGCCCGCAGCGCCTCCGGGTCGATCCGTTCGCCCAGCTCGGTCGAACCGGCGACGTCGCTGAACAGGACCGTGACCTGACGCCGGGACTCTCCCGCTGGCGCAGCAGGCAGCGAGGCGCCGCACTCGCCGCAGAACTTCACCCCGACGGCGACCGAGGCTCCGCACGACGGACAGACCGGCACGACGCCTTCGCCAGGTGTCACTGGCCGTGCTCCTCACGGTCGAGCGACGCGACGCGCCGCTCGACGAGGGCGACGTACGCCGTCGCTCCCTTCCGCCGATAGCGATCGATCGCCTCACCGAAGAGTTCCCGGCTTCGCTTTTCGTGACCGGCGGCCAAGTAGACTTCCGCTGCCCGGGCGCACACGTCGGCGATGTGGATGTTCGAGTCCGAGTCCGCGAGCAGGTCGAGCGCGGCTTCGGCCGAATCGGTGGCGCGGCCGAGGTTGCCGTGGTGGACGTCAACCTGCGCCGCCAAGACCTGGCAGAAGGAGCGCGTTGCGAGGTCGTCGGGGGAAGAGATCGAGGCCGCATGAAGCATGACTGCCTCCGCATCTTCGACAAGGCCAGCGTCAAGCAGCAGGGCCGCATCGAGGGCTAGGGCCGTGGACAAGTTACCTTCTTCACCGAGTGCCTCGAGCTCCAGATTCTTTGCCTCGAGGTAGAGCCGTGCCTCATCAAATCGTCCGCTGGCGAGACCGATGAAGTAGTGCGCCTGTGCCGACGCAGCCGCCTCAAGCTGCATGCCGATCTCGGTGAAGGTGGCTTGCGACGCCTCCAGTTCCGCGGCGGCATCGTCCGCCCGGCCCACGAACGCAAGCAGGAACGCCCGGTCGCGTTGTGCCCCTGCCTCGACCCGACGATCGCCCTTCGCCGCGTCCACGATGCCGTCCACCTTGCCCAGGGCGACATCGACGGGGTCCGGTCCCCATGCGTACGAGTTCGACAGCTCGGACAGAAGGGTGATCTCATGACTTCGCCGCCCCTCGAGCCGAGCGTAGCCGAGCGCCCGCTCGTACGCCTCGGTCGCCGCTGCCATGTGCAGCAGCCACCATTGGGCCTCTGCTTCAGCGAACCAGGCCCGGGCGAGACCGGCCACGTCGCCTGAAAGCTCGAATTCACGGATGGCGGACTCGATGACCGCGCGAGCTTCCTCGACACTGTAGGCCACGCCGGCATGGCCGCTTCGGCTGTGGAGCGCCACCGACAAGCGCATGAGCTCCCACCACGAGCGCAGACGTGGATCCTCTTCAACTCCCGGCTCTTTGCGCATCGCCTCGAGGTGAGCCGCCGCATCGGTGATTCGCCCCGTCTGCATCAGGGCGTCGATCAGCTCCGCCGACAGTTCGAACCGCCGTGGATCGTCGTCGCGCATCGTGTCCAAGGTCCTGCGCAGAAGGCCGGCAGCAGCGGGCATGTCGCTTCGGTCGAGCGCGCGGAGCGCCGCAGCTGCGAGGTGCCTCGACGCGGCGGTGCCCAGAGCTGTCGTCTCATCGTCGTCGAACCCGAGCTCGAGCCGGTATCGGAAGGCTTGCTCCAGGTGGTAGCCGACGATCTCCTCGAACTCGTGGAGGCGATCGCCGACGGCCAGCAGCAGCCAATCGGCGAAGCGTCGATGCAGATGCGAGCGCTCTTGCTTCAGGAGCCCCTCGTAGGCGGCATCACGCACGAGAAGGTGTCGGAACCGGAAGGTGTCGCCGTCGGCGTCGCCCGTGTCGGTTCGGATGAGCTCCTTGCCCACCAGGCTGACCAGGCACCCGTCGACCCGGGGACGCTCGGGCTCCGGCGAGAGCTCGAACACGGCCGCTCGCTGGAAGACGCGACCGATGACCGCTCCGCGCTGAGCGACGGCGCGGTCGGCCGGGTCGAGTCGATCGAGCCGTGCCGCGAGCAGCGCCTGGATCGTGGCCGGAACCTTGACAGCCGATGCTTGCGCGGCGAAGCGCCATCGACCGTCTTCGCGCTGGAGGAACCCATCATCGATCAGCATGGCCAGGATCTCTTCGATGAACAGCGGGTTCCCTTCGGCGGTGGAGGTCAGCAGCTCGATGACGGGGACCGGGAGCTGACCACCGCCACCGAGGTTCGCGATAAGCGTCGTCACCGCCTCGCCGGGCAGAGGCTCGAGCCTGATGGTCACAGCCGCCTGCACGCCCGTACCCCACCCCGGCCGGGCCTCGAACAGCTCGGGTCGGGCGATGCAAAGCAGGAAGATGGGTGATCCGTGGCTCCGGACGACGATCGACTCGAGCAGGTCGAGGAGCGTCTCCTCCGCCCACTGGATGTCATCCACGACGAACACACATGGACGAGTCGCGGCCTTTCCTTCCAGGAGTCGCCGGACCGCCCACCCGATCTCCTCGCGAGGCGCGAGACCCGTTCCCAGCCCGATGGCGCTCCCCAGCTGCGTGGCGATCCGGTCGGACGCGGGCAGATCCGCTACGAAGGCCTCGAGCTTGGACGTCGCCACGGCGAAGTCGTCAGCGGGGTCGATGCCAGCGGCTGAACGCACGGCGAGCGCGATCGGCCAGTAGGTGATGCCCTCGCCATAGGGCAGACATTGGCCGCGAAGGACCGTCGCCTGGGATCGGACCGAGGTCACGAACTCGTGGGTCAGACGGCTCTTGCCGACACCAGCAGCGCCGATCAGCGTCACCAGCCGGCCCGAGCGCCCTTGCACCGCAGCGTCGAAAGCGCGCCTGACGGTGGCGACCTCGTCGTCTCGGCCGACCATCGGCGCCTCGAAACGTGGCGCGGGCGATTCGGAGGTCGAACGCAGCGCCAGCAAGCGATAGGGCGTGACGGGCTCTGCGATGCCTTTGAGCTCAACGAGGCCGATCGGCTCCGCATCGATCGCGTCGCGCATCAGCTCCCGCGTGATCGCCCCCAGCAGGATCTCGCCGGGCTGGGCTGCCTGTTGAAGACGGGCGGCGATGTTGACCGCGTCGCCGGTGACGAGTCGCTGGCGGCGAGTTGCGTCGCCGGCCACGACCTCCCCGGTGTTCACTCCGATCCGAACCTGGAACCCGATGCGCTCGCCGCTCTGGGGCCCGGCGCTGATCCGAACGACGGCGTCGCGCACCTCGACGGCCGCGCGCACCGCCCGGAGGGCATCGTCCTCGTGGAGCTCAGGGAGTCCGAACACGGCCATGACCGCATCGCCGATGAACTTCTCGACGGTGCCGCCGTGACGCTCGATCGCCGCTTCGGTCAGCTCGAAGTATCGGCTCATCATCGACTGGAGCGTCTCCGCGTCGACGCGCTGAGCGAGTTCCGTCGAGCCGACGACATCGCTGAACAGGACGGTGACCTGGCGTCGCGTCCCGCCGCTCGGCGGCGGCCGCGCAACGGCTCCGCATTCGGGGCAGAACTTCGCGTCTATCGAGATCGACGCTCCGCAGGACGTACAGGCCCGTAACAAGCTCGAAGCACCCCCAGGGAGCCCTGAACGGGAACGGGTGATCGGCGAACCGCCCTCCGTCCGTGCGATTGTACGGGGCTCCTGCGCGTGCTCACGCCCAGGTGTCCAGTCAGGGTCCCCTAGGTTCGGCGCCCAGACTCCATTCCCGGTTGATGCCAGTCACAGCATCACCTTGCGCCGCGGCCATCGGTATACGGCCGCGTGATGCTGCCATTGACATCAGGCGCGGAAGACGTATGCCCCACGTCAGCCGCCCGCGCCTTCCGTCAGCCGCCCGGGTCGCGGCGGGATCGGCGCGCCCTCGAAGGCGGCCAGCTGCGCCAGCAGCTCGTCGGGGATGCGCACCGGCCGCTGGGTCGCGTAATCGAACGTGACGAGGATCGTCTCGCCCTCGGCGACGAGTCGTCCGGCGCCGCGCGGCGAGTCGTCGGCGGCCGTGATGCGATACGACAGCGCGAAGGACGAACGACCCACCCAGCTGGCCCGGCACGCAACCAGCAGCCGCTCGCCGAAGTAGGCCTGCGAACGGAAGTCGACCGCGGCGTGGGCGAGGATGATGCTCACGGGGTCCGCGTCGAGGCCCTCGAACGAGCGCCCGGTCACGGCGCGGTAGTAGCCGGCCCGTGCCTGCTCGAAGTAGGTCAGGTAGACGGCGTTGTTGATGTGGCCCATGGCGTCCGTGTCGCGGAATCGGACCTCGATGGGGATGCGGAAGCGGAAGGGCGCCGCTGCATCGGTGCGGGGTTCCATGCGCCCATGCTACCGTCGCCGCGCCCGTGACCGTCCGCTTGCGCAACACGTTGACCCGACGGATCGAGCCGGTCGTGCCGCTGGAGCCCGCCGCTCTTGGTCCCCCGGCCCGCGTCCGCATCTACAGCTGCGGCCCGACCGTCTACCGCTGGGCGCACGTGGGCAACCTGCGCACGTTTCTGCTGGCCGACTTCATCCGCCGCGCCCTCCTCTACCACGGGTTCGAGGTGTTGCACGTCCAGAACATCACCGACGTGGGCCACCTACGCGACGAGCGCTTCGACCGCGGCGCCGACCGTATGCTCGTAGCGGCCGCCCTGGAGAAGAAGACGACAGCCGAGATCGCCGACGCCTACGAGGCCGGCTTCCATGCCGATGAAGCTCTCGTGAACATCCTGCCCGCCCACGTCTTCCCCCGCGCCACCGAGCACATCCCCGATATGCTCGCGCTGGCCGAGGCACTCGAGGATGCGGGCCACGCCTACGCCGCTCCGGACGGCTCCCTGTACTACGAGGTGGCCCGCTTCCCCGACTACGGCCGCCTCTCCGGCAACACCCTCGATGAGCTGCGCGCCGGGCAGCGCGTGGCCATCGAGCCCGGCAAGCGCGACCCCGCCGACTTCGCCCTCTGGAAGCACGCCGAGGAGGGCCGTGACCTCAAGTGGCCGTCGCGCTGGGGCGAGGGCTTCCCCGGCTGGCACCTGGAGTGCTCGGCGATGAGCTGGCGCTACCTCGGCGACGAGTTCGAGATCCACACCGGCGGCGTGGACAACGTCTTCCCCCACCACGAGGACGAGATCGCGCAGTCTGTGCCGATCACCGGCAAGGTGCCCGCCCGCCACTGGGTCCACGGGGCGCACCTGCTCATGAGCGGCCGCCGCATGGCCAAGTCGGCGGGCAACTTCCAGCGCATCACCGAGCTGGTCGACGCGGGACACGACCCGCTGGCCTTCCGCTACCTGGCGCTCACCGCGCACTACTCGCGCAAGCTGAACTACTCGGCCGAGTCGGTCGATGCCGCGGCGCGGGCGCTCGACTCCCTGCGGGCCCGACTGCGGGCGCTCGGGCCGGCCCCGGAGTCGGGGCCCTGGAGGGCGCCAGCGGTGCTCCGCGCTCGACCGGCGGGCGATCGGCCCGAGGGGATCGTGACCGCCGTGGAGGGCCACGGGGGGAGCGACTCATATCCCATCCGCGACCGAGCACACGCCCCAGAGGCGCCGCTATCCGAGACGGGCCGTGCCCTGCACGACCGCTTCGTGGCTGCCCTCGACGATGATCTCGACCTGCCGGTGGCCCTGGCCGTCGCGCGCGAGATGCTCAAAACGCCGCTCCCCGACGACGAGAAACGCTGGCTCCTCCTCGATGCCGACGCGGTGCTGGGCCTGGACCTCGACCGCGCCTGGGAGACGAACACGAATCAGGTTCTCCCCGATGGCGCCGCCACGCTCATCGCGCAACGCGCGGCCGCTCGAGCGGCCCATGACTACGCCCGAGCTGACGCTCTCCGTGCGGAGCTGGCCGCCCTCGGCATCGAGGTCGTCGACCGGCCCGACGGAACAACGGAGGCGCGCAGGCGCTGACCGTCCCCTAGACTCGCGGGGTGGCAGGGACGCTCACCACCTACCGGCGACTCATCGCCAACCCGCCCCTGGCGCGGATGCTGGGCGGCGTCTTCTTCGCGACCGTGGGCGATTGGATCTACTTGGTCGCGCTGCTCATCATCGTGTACGCCCAGAGCCATTCGCCGCTGCTGTTGGGCCTCGTCGGAGCAGGGCGCATCGCCCCCTACGCCTTCCTCTCGCTGCCGGCGGGCTTCGCCGCCGACCGCTTCGACCGGCGCACCCTGCTCATCCTCGCAACCCTGGGTCGCGCCGTGCTCATGCTCGTCATCGCAGGGCTCGTTTCGACCGACGGCCCGCTGCTCCTCATCATCGTGGCCGCGTTCACGGCGGCCGGCCTGGCAGCCTTCGTCGGACCCGCCGTCGGCGCCGCGATCCCGGGCATCGTCCGCGACGAGCTCGAGATCGGACCGGCCAACTCGGCCTCGGCCAGCCTGGACAACATCGCCTTCGTGGCCGGCCCGGCCATCGGCGGCCTGCTGCTCGCGGCGCTGGGCACAACGGCTGTCTTCGCGATCACGGCGCTCCTGTTCGCCGCCTGCGTCGTCGTCTTCCTGCCGCTGCCCCCGGACCGTGCCCTGGCGAAGCGGGCGATCGCGCCGCCCGAGCCCGCCGCGAACGGCGTCGGGGTCGACGACCGCATCACGGCGCCGGTGCTCGGCCTCGTCCTCATCGAGGCCGTCGCCTCGGTCGTGTCGGGCGCGTTGGGCGTGCTCACCGTCGTGGTCGCGGTGGACGCGCTCGGGCAGGGCGAGGCAGCGACCGGCATCCTCATCGCCGCCCTCGGCGCGGGCGGCCTGCTCGGCGCCGTCGGCTCGGGCGTCCTCGTCCTCCGCCGCCGGCTGGCCCCGCCGCTGATCTTCGGTGCCCTGGCGGTCTGCCTCGGGCTCCTCGGCCTCACGCTCGCCGACGTCCTCGGGACGGCCAGCCTCGCCTTCGCCGTCGCCTCGGCGGGTGGGCTGATCGTCGACATCATCCTCGTGACGCTACTGCATCGGATCGTGCCCGACGCGGTCCTCAGCCGGGCCGTCGGTCTGCTGCTGACCGTCTGGGCGATGGCCTATGCGTTGGGCTCGTTCCTCGGCCCGGTCCTGGCCGACCTCCTCGGCCTGGAGCCGTTGCTGATCGGCTCGGCGGTGGCCATGGCGGCGGCCACCATCGTCGGCGTGGCCGTCCTCGGCCCCGCCATCCGGCCGGCGCACTTCGCGCCGGAGATCGCCCACGTGGCCGACCTGCCGGTCTTCGCCGGCCTGTCACCAGCGCGCATCGAGCAGGCGCTCCGTCGCCTCCAGCCACGCGACGTCGCGACGGGCGAGACGATCATCCTCGAGGGCGACCCGGCAGACCGCTTCTACATCGTGGTGGCTGGGCGGTTCGCGGTGACCCAGGCGATCGGGCCCGGGCACGACGACCAGCTCCTGCGCGAGATGGACTCGG